>DATELS010000109.1:0-3326 GCA_035276365.1 Thermoanaerobaculia bacterium | reverse complement strand
CACCGGGACAACCGATCCTCGTCGATCACTTCCTCGAAGACGCGATCGAGATCGACGTCGACGCGGTGTCGGATGGCAACGACGTCATCGTCGCCGGCGTGATGGAGCACATCGAGCTCGCCGGCATTCACTCCGGCGACTCGACCACGGTGATCCCGCCGTACATCATCGGCGCCCGCGACCAGGACAGGATCCGGCGCCGGACGATCGAGCTGGCCAAGGCCCTGAACGTCATCGGCCTGATGAACGTGCAGTACGCGATTCAACACGGCGAGCTGTACGTGCTCGAGGTGAACCCGCGCGCGTCGCGTACGGTGCCGTACGTATCGAAGGCGACCGGCGTGCCGTTCGCGAAGATCGCGGCGAAGGTGATGGCCGGCCACACGCTGCAGTCGCTCGGGCTCACGTCCGAGCCGCGCGTCGACGGCTACTTCGTGAAGGCGCCGGTGTTCCCCTTCAATCGCTTCCCGCGCGAAGACACGCTCCTCGGGCCGGAGATGAAGTCGACGGGCGAGGTGATGGGCAGCTCGCCGAACTTCGGCGAGGCCTACGCGAAGGCGCTCCTCGGCGCGGGCACGCGTCTGCCGCTCGAAGGCACGGCGTTCATCTCCGTCAACGACAACGACAAACGCGCGCACGTCGTGCACCTCGCGAAGGAGCTGATCGACCTCGGCTTCACGATCATCGCGACCGGCGGCACGCGCGAGTTCCTCATCAAGCACGGCGTCGAAGCGGATCTCGTGTCGAAGGTGCACGAGGGACGGCCGAACATCATCGATCGCATGATCAACGGCGACGTCGCGCTCGCGATCAACACGCCGTTCGGCAAGAGCGCGTTCGTCGACGACACGTACATCCGCCGCTCCGCGCTGCAACTGAGCATCCCGTGCATCACGACGCTTACCGCCGCGACGGCGTGCGTCGAAGGAATCCGCTCGCTGCGCGAAGGCGCGAGCACGATCGCCGCGCTGCAGGAACAGCATAGCGCGACCGCGGCGCGCTAGCTCACGCGGTCACGTTCAGCCAGAGCTTCGCGTTCGCGACTTCGGTCTTGAATCCCGTCATCGCGCGAACGGTGTACTGATACCGCTTGCCCGCCGCGTTCGCGACCGCGCCGTCCGAGAGCTGACGATGCGGACGCGCGCCGCCGGGCTTGCGCGTGCGGAAGACGACGTGCGTGAACGGCGAGGGGCGGTCGAACTCGACGACGATCTCTTCGACCGTGACGTCGGCGCCGCCGAGGTAGCGGAAGTCCCACTCGATGCCTTCGCCGACGCGCACCGTCACCTCGGCCGGATACGCGAGGACGTAGAAGCGTCCCGCGCCCTGCTCGACGTCGATGCGCACCGGCACCGTGCGCACCGCGGGCTGCGCGACATCCTCGGGGCGAATGAGTCGATCCGAGGACGCGGGCGGCGCTGCGATCGCGGACGGCGCTTCCGCGCGCGGAGGCGCGGGGATGAACGACGCCGGACGCGGTTTCTCCGAGGAGAGCCAGGCGGCGACGGGAGCGCCGCTCGACTGCACGCGCGGACGCGCGCGGCGTCCGCGCTTCTTCTCCGCCTCGCGCTCGACAGGACGCGGCGGCGGAGCCGGCGCGGCTTTCGGAGGTGCGGGCGCAGCAGGCGCGGGCGCGGCGGCCGCTTTCGGTTTCGCTGCAGGCTTGGCGGGCGCGGGCTTCGCGACAGGCTTGGCGGCTGGCTTCGGCGCCGGCTTCGCGGCCGCCGGTTTGGCGACGGCTTTCGCGGCGGGCTTCGCCTTCGCGACCACCTGCTTCGCCGCGGCCTTCACGACCTTCGCGGCCTTCGTCACTTTGGCGACGACCTTCGGAGCCGGCTTCTTCTTCGCTGGCGCAGAGGGCTTTGTCTTCAACGACTTCGGAGGAGCCGCGGGCTTCTTCGCCGCGACTTTTTTCTTCGCCGCGACGGCCGCGCTCTTCACTTTGGCAACGACCTTTTTCGCCGCAGACTGACCCTTCGCGGCTGCCTTTTTCCCCTGCACCTTAGCCATGCACCATCACCCGGTCCGAAATGGATGGCGCAATATAGCAGCGGCTGGCCGGAACGCCAACCAAATCAGGAGAAAACGCCCGAGACGCTGAACCCGCCATCGACGACGATGCACTGTCCGGTGACGTACGACGCCGCGGGCATGCAGAGGAACGCCGCGACGGACGCGACCTCCTCCGGCTCGCCGACGCGACCCAGCGGTGTGTGCGCGAGTACCGTTGCGAGACGTGCAGGATCCTGCAACACGGGCTCGACGAGCGGCGTGCGGATGTACCACGGCGCGACGGCGTTGATGCGGATGCCGTCCTTCGCCCACTCCGCGGCGAGACCGCGCGTCATGTGCGCGACCGCGGCCTTCGTCATCGCGTACGGAATGCCGGTGCCGAGGTGGCGGAAGGCGGCGATGGAGATGATGTTGACGATGCTCGCCGCGCTCGACTTCGCGAGCATCGGGCGCGCGAGGCGACAGAGCTCGAACGCGGAGTCCATGTTCGTCTCGCGGATGTGCGCGACTTCGTCGGACGCGTAGTCGCTCGCCTTCTTGCGGATGTTCGTGCCGGCGTTGTTGATGAGGATGTCGAGCGCGTCGATTTCTTCGAAGAGCTTCTCGCGATCGGCTTGCTTCGACACATCGCACGCGATGCCGCGCGCCTCGTTGTGCGACGCGGACCAGCGCGCGAGTCGCTCCGCATCGCGCGCGGCGCCGATCACGTTCGCACCGAGACGCATCAGCTCCTCCGCGATCGCGAGCCCGATGCCGGAGGTCGCGCCCGTGACGAGCGCGGTACATCCGTCAAGTCGCCACTGATTCGATTTCATCCCTCAACACATCGCGCAACTTCGCGGCGATCTGCCGAATCTGCGCGTCGTCCTCGCCTTCCACCATCACCCGCACGAGATTCTCCGTCCCCGAGTAGCGAACGAGAATCCGTCCGCGGCCCGCGAGATCGCGCGTCGCCTCGGCGGCTGCGGCCTGATAGCGCGGCAGCGACTCGAGCGGCGGCTTCGCGCGCACTTTTTCATTCACGAGCAACTGCGGCATCGGCTCGAATGTCTTCAGCGACGCGAACGGCTGCTTCATCTCGCTCAGGATGTGGCCGAAGACGAGCGCGGTATGGATGCCGTCCCCCGTCGTGTGCACCGTGCGGTCGATGATGTGTCCCGACTGCTCGCCGCCGAGCGTCGCGTTGCGCTGCAACATCGACTCGAGCACGTACTTGTCGCCGACGTTCGCGCGCACGAGCTCGATCCCGTCTTCGCGCAACTGACGTTCGAAGCCGAAGTTCGACATCACCGTCGTCACGACGAGATCGAGCT
>DATELS010000108.1:0-22789 GCA_035276365.1 Thermoanaerobaculia bacterium | reverse complement strand
CCACGCGTGATCGGTCGCAACGCGGCCGCCGACGCGATCGCGCGCCTCGATGATCTTCGTCGGAATGCCGTACCCGCGCAGCACATTCGCGGCCGTGAGTCCGGCCATCCCGGCGCCGGCGATGAGCACGAGCGCCGGCCGCCGCGATGCTTCGAGCGGTTCCTTCCAGAAGCGGACGCCGGCGGTTCGCACTCAGAACATCGCTTTTTTCATGACGCGGTGATGCGCCTTCGCGCCCTTCGCCGGCCAGAGTTGCCGCGGCTTTTGATCGCGATAGAGCGCGGTCGCGGTCTGATCGTCGCCTTCGCCTTCGATCTGCAGCAGCGAGCCCTTCGAGTCGTCGACGCCGTGGCTCATGCCGACGTCGATGAGAAAGACGAGTCCGTCGAAGTTCTGGAACATCGTCCCCTTCTTGCGCTCGGAGCCGTCGTTGAACTCGTACGTGCCGGGCTGATGTCCGAACACGATGTGCTGCACTCCGAGCTCGTCGGCGTACGACTGCAATCGCTCGATGCTCTCCTCCGGCGTGTCGTCTTCGCGCTCCCACCAGGGCGGCTTCATGCGCGACTCGAGGAGGCCGTCGTTGCCGAGGAGCACGTTGGCGTCGTAGCCGTCCTCGTCGACTTCGCTCTCGATCTTCTTCGCCAGTTTGGCGAGAGTTCGGCCGTCGCTGTTGCCCGCGTGCGAGAAAAACCAGTCATTGATGCGCATCGCAAAGGGGAGGCAGAGCATGTATTCGCCGAGGCCGAGGCGATCGGTGCCGTCGGCGACGGACTCGGGAGAGATGTCGCGCGCGTCGAGCTCTTTGCGGAAGTCTTTGGCCTTGCTGTTCTGCGGGTCGGCGAGGAACTCCGCCTCGTGATTTCCAGCCGAGACGATGACGCGGCCTCCCGCTTCTTCCGCGCTGTCGCGCAACGCGCGCAGGAGCTCGATGACCTCGATGCTCTGGCTCCACTTGTCGATGAGATCGCCCGTGACGACGAGCACGGATTTGCCGCCCGTCCAACGCGCCTTCGTCGGCTTGTCCGGAAAGTCGCTCATGAGACTTCCGGCGATCAGGAGCTTCACGGCGCGGTCATAGTCGGCGTGGATGTCACCGAGGGCGTAGACGGTGCGCTTCGTGTCGAATTCGACGACCGCGGGACACGCCTTCCAGTCGCGAGGAGGAGGACCGTCCTTCGCGCGCAGCGGAAGGACGGCGAAGAGGACGAGCGCAAATGCAGCGCGGCACCAGTGGTGTTTCATCACGGCTCCTTCACATTGTGTGTGCCCGAAGCATAGGCGGAGCGGCCCGGCACTTTGACTTGGAGGATGAACTCGGGATCGTCCGACGAGCCTTTGAACAATTCCTCGCTGGTGATGAACGGCTCGCTGTCCGGCAGGCCGTCGCTCAGGCGATAGCGAAGCACCTCGCGGCTCTTGCGGCTGCAGACGTACAGCCATGTGCCGTCCATTGCGAGACCGGCCGGCGCGTGCAAACCTGCCGCGCCTGACTCGACGAACGTCTCGACCGCACCGGTCTTGAAGTGATAGCGCAGGACGCTGTCGTTTTTCTCGCTGCCGATGTAGAGATGCTTCTTGTCGTCGCTCAACAGGAGATGCACCGGCGTCTTGAGGCCGTCGTCTTTGGAGACGATGCGCTCGAGATACTCGAACGTCGCGCCGTCATAACGACGGACTTCATTGCGCTTCTCGTCCGCGACATAGAGAAAACCGTCGCGCGCGAACAGCAGGTCGCGGATGCGCTTCACGCCGTGCTGCGCGCGCTTGTTCGCCGGAATGGCCGTGCCGGGGAAGAGGTGCTCTTCGGCATGTTCGCGCCAGTACGGCGGAATCGCGAGCGGCTCGCCGGCGTCGGACGTTCCCGGTCCGCCATAGCGCGTCACGCCGTTCGTCGACGACGGATCGTTGGACGAGCCCTGATTGGACACGTACAGATTGCCGTCCGGTCCCACGCGCAGATTGAACGGATGCAAGAGGCCGGGATTGTGGCCGGGATCGAAGACGCAGAACGCGCCCTGATACGTGCGCGGCGCGGTCGGCGACGCGGCCGCGGCGAATTGCAGGATTTTTCCCTCGCCTTTGTGCGCGTTCGCGACGAGGAGCCGGCCGTCCGGCAGGACGTGAAACCCGCGCAGCTCGCGTAATGCGACGGCATTGTCGTCGAGCACGCGCGCGGAGACGAGTCGGCCGGTCGTGTCGAAGCTGAGCAGATTGTTACCGCTGTCGCTGCCGCCGTGAACGGAGAGGTACCAGAGAGTCGTCGTGGTCATGTGTTCTCCTGTGAGTTGCGCGGCGGTTGCGCGCGCGGACTTCGGCGGCCCGGGGGACTTTCTCGTAGAAGCAGTACCGCATACTGGCCGCCGAGCGGTACCACGTCTCGCCGCCACACGCGGCGCGTTCGATTTCCCAGATCTTCGACAATGCGCCCGGCTCTTCCGTCGCCACGCGAAAACCGTTGCGCTCGAAGATCTCCGACCATTCCTTGAGCGTCATCACGCTGTTGGCGCCGTCGAGGAGGTCGTATTTGCGAATCACCTCGCGGCCGAAATCCTTCGCGACTGAAGAGAAAAAGACGCCGTGCTTCGTGACGCGCCACAGCTCGCGGATGGCCTGATCGAGGAGGTGCTGCGGCACATAGGCGAGGCACGTCTCGTACGCGTAGTCGAAGAAGTCGTCGTCGAACGGCATCGCGCAGACGTCGCCGAGGAGGTTGCGCTCGACGAGGCGGCGCGGCGTTTGCGCGTGCACATACCAGTTGTTCTCGATGCCCCACGCGTCGATGCCGATTTTCTCGAACGCGGGGATCGTGAGACCGTTCGCAGAGCCCGCGTCGAGGAGCTTGTACGGCGGTGCCGCGCCGAACGCGACGCGGAGCAGATCGCGAACGTACGTCGCGTCGAAGGCGAGCTTGAACGACTCCTTGTACGTCGCCTTGCCGTCGTAATAGTCGAAATACTCGCAACTGAGGATCTTCGACGCGACCCCGAGCTCCTTGAGCGCGAGATCGGTGGCGATGTCCGCGGAGTCGAGCGTGCCGTTGATCGTGGAGTCGAAGAGATAGTCGCCGACGACGATGACGCCCGGGTGATCGCGGCTGTCCGGGCGATGCCGCGCCTTCGCGCCTTTGAGCACCTCGCCGCCGGGAAGCGCGTTGACGGTGGCGATCCAGCGATGCACTTTTCCTTCGAGAAACATGTCCGGCGTGCTGGCGATCCGTTTGGGCAGCGATTGAATCGCGCGTTGGATCAGCACGTCGTCCGGCAGGTTGCTCATCACCATCGCGTCGTCGCCGCTCAGCAGCCAGCCGAGGACGCCGTACTGGCCGGTGTCGTGGCGCGAGCCCTCGTCATAGACGCAGCAGCCGCCGAACGCGTCGTGCAGGAAGAACGACTCCGGAAACGCGTCGCGCCAGAACGGGCGCTTCGTCAGGACGGTGATGCGCAGATAGTGCGCGGGGTGATCGTAATAAGCGTGATGGCGCGTCATCGCGCGGTCGAGGCGCTCGCCGACCCACTCGACGCGCGGCAGCCAGTAATTCGGCAGCGCGACGATGACGACGTCGAACTCGGACGAGCTGTCCGCCCCGTTGTGCGACGTTGTAACCCGATAGCGGCCGTTGGGCACGCGCGCGACGCTCTTCACCGCGGTATTCAGCTCGATCTTCGCGGACACGCGCGCGGCCAGAGCGTCGATCAGCCGCTCCAGACCTCCCTTGATCGAGTACAGCTTGCAATAGCGATCGTCATTGATCAGGAAGTTCTCGAGGCCGTACAGGCCGTCCGTGAGATGCGGCTCCGTCGCGAGATCGCTGTGCAGCAGCGTCTTGAGATAGTGGCGCGCGTTGTCGTCCGGAATCGCCGCGAGAATCTCGCCCAGCGTCTTCGACGACCACGGGTGATCGTTGTCCTCCGGCCAGCCGGAGTCATAGAACTCCTGAAACGAGCGCGCGCGCACGGCCTGCTTGTGAAACTTCTTCAGCGCCTGCCAGGTGTGTTGTCCGAAGTGCCGCAGGATGTCGTGCTTATTGCGGACGACGCGGTCGCCGAGGACGACGGTCGAGCCGAACATCTGCAGGTCGCGCGTCTCTTTGCGGCCGAAACGCCTTCGAATGGTTTTCTTGCCCGACAGGATCTCGCGGCCGTCCGTGACAGCGCTGCCGTGCATGCGGATGATCGGCAGGGCGAGCGTGCGCGTGACGAGCAGCCAGAGCGGATCGCGCTTGAACTTGTAGAGCTCCGCGGCGCCGGCCTCATAAGGGATGGGCGCGGTGGAGAAGGTTTCGGTTCGGATTTTGCCGCCGAGGCGTCCGTCGGCTTCGTAGAGTGTGATGTCGAGAGGCTGGCTCGACTTCTGATCGAGGAAAAACGCGGTCAATAGACCGCCCGGTCCACCACCCACAATGGCGACTCTCATGGCTCTCTCTCTCGTTCGTAGTCACCGCGGCGCGTCTGTTTCCCACGACAGGCACGTTGCGGCTCAAAACGTCAGCGGTCCGGAAGCGGCCAGCCGATGACGGTTTGATTCCGGAGAGAAGTATACACAAGAAAAGCGGAAAGCAAGAAGGCAGGAAAAAACTATTCGACCTTCTTGCCGAACAAATACGCGACGGCCACGCCAATGAGGTACAGAAGAATCATTGGAACGGCGAGCGCGGATTGCGTGACGGCGTCCGGCGTCGGCGTAATGATCGCCGCGACGACGAACGACAACACGATCGCGTATTTGAATTTCTGCAGCAGGAACGCCGGTGTGACGATGCCGAGGCGGGCGAGGAAGAAGATGATGATCGGCGTCTCGAAGACGAGTCCCGTCGCGAGAATGATCGTGCTCGCGAACGAGAAGTACTCGTCGACGGTCACCATCTGCTTGAACTGTTTGCCCGTCTCGACGAAGAAGCTGCACGTCGCGGGGAGCAGGTAGCGATAGCCGAAGTAGCCGCCGATGATGAAGAAGAGCGTGCCGAAGATGATGAACGGCGCCGCGAGTCTGCGTTCCTTCTTGTAGAGACCGGGCGCGATGAAGAGCCAGAGCTGAAAGAGGATCACCGGCGCCGCGACAAAGAGGCCGCTGAAGAACGCGACCTTCATGTAGAGGAAGAACGGCGCGGTCAATCGCGTGTACGCGAGCTTGTCGCCGGGCGGGAGGAACTTCGTCAGCGGCGCCTGCAGGTATCCGAAGATGCGCTCGGCGAACGACCAGCAGAGGAAGAATGCGACGACGACCGCGATGAAGCAGACGATGATGCGCCGGCGCAGCTCCTCGAGGTGATCGAGGAACGACATCTTCGGCAGTTCGGTTTCGGGATCGGTCAGGACTGCTTCTCCGCATCGAGTGTAGCGACGGCCGCCTCGGCCGTCGGCTCCACACGGCCGGGGGCGGCCGTGTCTACACTCTGCACTGGCTCGGTCCTTGATACCGACTCGAACGGCGTGACGATCGTGGGAGCTACCTGTTTCAACTCCTCCAGACGCACTTCACGCTCGATCGTATTTTTGAGGTCGTCCGTCGCCTTGCGGAACTCGCCGAGCGCCTTGCCCAGAGTCCGGCCGATCTCCGGCAGTCTTCGCGGGCCGAAGACGACGAGGATGACGAAGAAGATGAGCAGAAGCTCAGGAACGCCGAGTGGACCGAACATGTCAGAGGGCCGTGAACACCACCCGCCCGGCGAATACTCCGCAACCGGAATGGCGTTACGATCGTCACAGTGTAACGCGACCGTGCGCGGAAGAGGTGCTCGAGACCGATGGCGAAACTAGTGAAGCAGCACAAGTGGACGTTTTCTCTGACGCTCGTCGCCGCCTTTGCCGGCGCGACACTCCTCGGCGGCCTCTTCGGAAACCGCATGTTCGGCGCGACCGCGCAGAACACGGAGCTCACGAAGCGGATGAAGGAGTACACCGACCTCCTCAACGCGGTCACGGCGAATTCAGCCGAGGACATCGGGTCGGACAAGTTCGTGTACGCGTCGATCGACGGGATGCTGCGCAACCTCGATCCGCACACCTCGTTCCTCGAGCCGAAGGAATACTCGGACATGCAGGATCGCCAGAAGGGCACGTTCTACGGCCTGGGCATCCTCGTGACGAAGCGCAATGACCAGGTCACGGTCATCACTCCGCTCGAAGGCACACCCGCCTCCCGCCTCGGCATCCGCGCGGGCGACGTGATCTCCGAGGTCGAAGGCGTGTCGACGGACGACCTCTCGCTCGACGAAGTCGTCAAGCGCCTCAAGGGCCCGAAGGGCACGACGGTGCACATCAAGATCAAGCGCATCGGCATGAAAGAGCCGATTCCGCTGACGATCGTGCGCGCCGCGATTCCGACGAACTCGATCTCGAACGTGCTCATGCTGCGTCCGGGCGTCGGCTACATCCGCATCAAGGACTTCACGTCGACGACGGTGCGCGAACTCGATGAGGCGATCGAGAAGCTGCAGGATCAGGGGATGCAGAAGCTCGTCCTCGACCTGCGCATGAATCCGGGCGGTCTGCTCGACGCCGCGGTCGGCGTGTCCGATCACTTCCTCGAGAAGGGGCAGATGATCGTGTACACGAAGGGCCGCACGCCCGACTCGGCGCAGGAGTACACGGCGCCGGGCAAGCACGCGCGCTTCGATCTGCCGCTCGTGCTGCTCGTGAACCGCGGAAGCGCGTCGGCGTCGGAGATCGTCGCGGGCGCGATTCAGGATCACGACCGCGGTCTCGTCATCGGCGAGACGAGCTGGGGCAAGGGACTCGTGCAGAGCGTGTACACGCTGCAGTACGGCGCGGGACTCGCGCTCACGACGTCGAAGTACTACACGCCGGCGGGACGCAACATCCAGCGCGATTACACGTCCGTGTACGACTACTACATGGCCGATGAGATGGAGAACGGCGCGGAAGTGCCGCTCGAGCAGCGGCAGCAGTTCAAGACGGACACGGGACGCGTCGTGTACGGCGGCGGCGGCATCACGCCGGACGTGATCGTGAAGCAGCCGCAGCTCTCGCGCACGACGCAGCTCCTCGAAGTGCGCAGCGCGCTGTTCAACTTCGGCGTCGAGTACGCGGCGAAGCATCCGGAGCTGACGAAGGACCTCGCGATCTCGCCCGCGCTGCTGGAAGAGTTCATCCACTACGCGGCGTCGAACGACATCGCGTCGGAGAGCGACATCCGCGACGCGATGCAGAAGCCGGAGGACCGCAAGTACATCGAGCGCGCGCTGAAGGCGGAGATCGTCGCGGCGAAGTACGGCTTCGACGCCTCGTTCCCGTTCCGCGTGCAGGGCGACGCGCAGGTGGAGAAAGCACTCGAGCTGTTTCCCGAAGCACAGAAGCTCGCCGCGATGGCCGCCGCATCCCGCGGCAGCAGCGACGGACACGAGACGGATGCCGGCAATCGCGCCGCGCAGGTGAACCCGAAGACCGAGTAAGACAGTAGGAAGTAGGCAGGAGCAAACCGTTCCTGCCTACTGCAAACTGCAAACTGGTTTTGGTTGTGCTAAGGTTCCGCCGCTTTTTGGGAAGGGATTCCGGAAACGACGATGCCTGAGCTGGGAAGAAAGTACACCTGCTATAGCTGCCACACGAAGTTCTACGACCTCGGCAAGCCTGTGCCTCTGTGCCCGAAGTGCGGCGCGGATCAGCGCGATGCAGACGAGGCGCCGGTCTACACCGCGCCGCGCGGACGCCGCGTCGTCGAGGAGCCGATCGAGGATGAAGAGCTGACTCCGACGCCCGCCGCCGATGCCGGCGAGGGTGACGACGAAGAAGGTTTCGTCGCTCCGGCGGACGATCGCGAAGACGACGCCGAAGAGGAAGAAGAAGAAGACTACTAGGAGGGTGCCCGTGCGGAACCTCGGATTGCTCGGATGCGTGGGCGCGCTCGTGCTCGCGCTGATCATCGGTGGCGCGTATTTCATCGGCGTGCGCAACAACCTCGTCGGTCTGAACGAGCAGGTCGATCAGCAGTGGGCGCAGGTCGAGAGCCAGTATCAGCGGCGCTATGACCTCATCCCGAATCTCGTGCGCACCGTGCAGGGCGCGGCGAACTTCGAGAAGACGACGCTCGAGGCGGTCGTGAATGCGCGCTCGCGCGTCGGACAGGTCGCTGCTCCGTCCGGACCCGGCGGCGCGACGAATGCCGCGACGGATCAGAACGCGATGGATCAGTTCGCGGCCGCGCAGCAGGGACTGAGCAACGCGCTCTCGCGACTGCTCGTCGTCGTCGAGCGCTACCCCGATCTCAAGTCGAATCAGAACTTCCTCGAGTTGCAGTCGCAGCTCGAAGGGACGGAGAACCGCATCTCCGTCGAGCGCGGCCGCTATAACCAGGTCGCGCAGACGTTCAACACCGCCGTGAAGCGCTTTCCCGCGAGCATCGTCGCGGGCATGAGCGGCTTCAAGCCGAAGCCGTACTTCAAGGGCGCGGCGGGCAGCAGCCAGGCGCCGCAGGTCGACTTCAACTTCGGCAAATGAGAAGCGCGCGGCGCGTCGCGCTTCTCGCGTGCGCACTCCTCGCGGCCGCCGCGGCTCTCGCGCTCGACGTCCCGCCCGCGCCGAATCGGTGGTTCACCGACGGCGCGGGACTGGTCAGTCCGACCGAAGCGGACCTGCTGAATCGCAAGCTCTCGGACTTCGAACAGCAGAGCGGCGCGCAATTCATCATCTACACGTTCCCGTCGCTCGAAGGCGAGGCGATCGAGGACTTCACGATCCGCTGCGCGGAGAAGTGGAAGGTCGGCCAGAAAAAGTATGACAACGGCCTGATCCTCTTCGTGTTCGCGAAAGAGCGGAAGGTGCGCATCGAGACCGGCTACGGACTCGAAGGCTCGATGACCGATGCGTTCTCGTCGCGCGTGATTCGCGAGTTCATCGCGCCCGGATTTCAGCAGGGCAAATACGCGGAAGGACTGAACGCGGGCGCCGACGCGATCATGCAGAAGATCCGCACGGGCGAGGAGCCGGTGCCGCCGCTCCAGCCGCAATCGTCGGGGCAGCCGCAATCCGCGCGCGGCGACGGCGATCTCAGTCCGGTCGCGGTGCTGTTCATCCTCTTCATCGTCTTCTTCGTGATCCTGCCGATGCTCTCGCGCCGTCGCGGCGGATGTGGCGGCTGCATGCTGCCGTTCTTCTTCGGCGGCGGCGGCACGACGTTCGGCAGCGGAGGATTCGGCGGCGGTGGCTTCGGTGGAGGAGGCGGCTTCTCCGGTGGCGGAGGATTCGGCGGCGGAGGATGCGGCGGTGGAGGATTCTCGGGCGGCGGCGGCGGATTCGGCGGCGGCGGCGCGACGGGAGGCTGGTGATGACGCAGAAGGATTTTGTCGCGGCACTCGATCAGCAGCGCATCGTCGACTCGATCTGCGACGCGGAGCGCCGCACCTCGGGCGAGATTCGCGTGCACGTGCAACCGAAGTCGCGCGGCGAGATCCGCAACGTCGCGGAGCGCACGTTCGAACGCCTCGGCATGACGAAGACCGCGCTGCGCAACGGCGTCCTGCTGTTCATCGCATCCGAGGAGCAGCAGTTCGTCATTCTCGGCGACCGCGGCATCGACGAGAAAGTGCCCGCCGGATTCTGGGACGACATCGCCGCGAAGCTCACCACTCGATTCAAGTCAGGGGAGTTCACCGATGGCATCGTCGAAGCGATCCACAGCGCGGGCGAGCAGCTCCGGCAGTACTTCCCGCGCGCGGACGACGACGTCGACGAGCTCACGAACGAAGTCAACATCGAGCCTTAGCACCGTCGTCATCTCCCTAGGCTCGAACCTCGGCGACCGTGAATACAACCTCGCCCGCGCGGTGCACGCGCTGCGCAAAATCGTGCGAATCGTGCGTGTGAGCTCCGTGCACGAGACGGATGCCGTCGATGCGCCGGAAGGCTCGCCGCGATTTCTCAATCAAGTGTTGGTTGGCTTCACGACGATGCGACCCGAGGCGTTGCTCGAGGAGTTGCTCGCGATCGAGAAACGCCTCGGACGCGTGCGTCGCGGCGTGCGCAACGAGGCGCGCGTTATTGATCTGGACTTGATTCTCTACGGCGCGACGCGCATGCGCACGAAGTCGCTGACGTTGCCGCATCCGCGCGCGAGGGAGAGAGAGTTCGTGATGGCGCCGCTCGCCGAAGTGTTCAGCGCGTGCCCATGGAGCCACCCGCCTCGACGTTGACGCGCGCGTGCTTCACGACCACGGCCTTCGTCAGGATCGGGTAGGGGTTCACCATCTCGTCGTTCTCGTTGACGCCGAAGTGCAGGTGAGGCGGCGTCGTGCGCGCGTTGCCGGTGTTGCCGACGTACCCGAGGAGGTCGCCGGTCTGGACTTCCATGCCTTCGTAGAGGCCGGACGCCCAGCGGTCGAGATGCGCGTAGTAGAACGACGCGCCGTTCTCCGTCGTCAGCCACAGGCAGTGACCACCCTTCGGCTGATCGCCGATGTAGCTCACGATGCCGTCCGCGACCGCGACGACGCCCGTGCCTTTCGGCGCGAAGATGTCGATGCCTTTGTGCTTGCGCACGCCGCCGTCGCGCGGATCGCCCCAACTGTTCGAGAGATCGTACGGACGGATGCCGACGACCGGCATCGCCAGCGCGCTTCCGCTGAGCGGCGCGAAGAGCGCTTTCGCGCGCGCGGCGAACTCTTTGTCGCGCTCTTTCTTCGTTTCCGCGACGGCGGTCGTCGTCGAGCTGCGCACGACGGCGCGGTTGTTGTGGCGGATGAGGTCCGCGCGGAGCTGCGCGATCAGGTCGGAGAAATCGTCGTCATCGGAGGCTGGAGTCGCTGGTGCGACCTCGACAGTCGTCGTGGCGGTGGTGGTGCAGGCGCCGAGGAAAAGCGAGATGAGCAGCAGCGCAATCAGCGCGCTACCCCTCCCACAGCGAGCGAGACGTGAGCTCATGGTGACCTGGGAACGAACGGCGTGAGTGTAGAGGGTGACCGATGAGGTTGTAAAGACTTAGTTGAATAACACAGCAGGGATGTCCTCGATACGGCGCACGGGAATGACGTCGACGTCTGCGCGAATCTCGGCGGCATTCGATTGCGGCACGATCACGCGACGGAAGCCGAGCGCCGCGGCCTCGCGCGCGCGCAGGTCGGGCTGCGACACGCTGCGGACTTCGCCGAGGAGGCCGACTTCGCCGAAGAGCGCGACGTCGTGCGCGATCGGCACGTTGCGCTGCGACGACAACACCGCCGCGATCACGCCGAGGTCGAGCGCGGGCTCGTCGATCTGCAGACCGCCGGCGACGTTCACGTAGATGTCGCTCTGCACGAATGTCCCCGCGCCTTTGCGCTCGAGCACCGCGAGGAGCAGTGAGATGCGATTCGCGTCGATGCCCATCGCCATGCGGCGCGGCGACGGAAAATGCGTCGGCGAGACCAGCGCCTGCACTTCGAGCAGGAGCGGGCGCGTGCCTTCGACCGCGGCGAGAATCGCGGAGCCGGGCGACTGGCTGCGCTGCGAGATCAGCGCGGCGGAGGGGTTCGGCACTTCCTCCAGTCCGCTCTCGTGCATCTCGAAGAGCGCGACTTCGTTCGCGGGGCCGAAGCGGTTCTTGTACGCGCGGATGACGCGGTAGTTCTGAAACTTCTCGCCTTCGAAGTAGAGCACCGTGTCGACGATGTGCTCGAGCGTCTTCGGTCCGGCGATCGTCCCTTCCTTCGTGATGTGGCCGATGAGGAAGACGGGGACGGAGAGCTTCTTCGCGACGGCCATGAGCACGCCCGCGGAATCGCGCACCTGCGCGACGGAACCGGGCATCGACGCGTTTGCCGTCGTGTGCACGGTTTGAATGGAGTCGATGATCGCGGCGGCGGGATGCATCTTCTCGATCTCCGCGACGATGCGCTCGACCGAGGTCTCGGTGAAGAGACGGATGGTGTCGCGCATGGTGTTGAGGCGACGCGCGCGCATCGCGATCTGCCGCGGCGACTCTTCGCCGGACACGTACAGCACCGGACCTTCGCGCGCGAGTTGCTCCGCGACCTGCAGGAGCAGCGTCGACTTGCCGATGCCCGGCTCGCCGCCGACGAGCGTCACGGCGCCGAGGACGAGACCGCCGCCGAGGACGCGATCGAGGCTGGCCATGCGCGTGGAGACGCGCGGCGCGGCGTCGAAGTCGATCGCGCCGATCGGCATCGGCGCACCCGCACTGAGCGCGGTTGCATGTGTGGCAGTCGCCGGCGCGTCTTCCTGCGCGTACGAGTTCCAGGCGTTGCAGTCGGGACAGCGACCGAGCCATTTCGACGCCTGTGCGCCGCACTCGAGGCAGGAGAAGACGATCGCTTTCTTGGCCAACGCGAGCGATTGTAGCAACCGCGTTCGCGCACTCTACGAGTCGTAGTTGGGCGTGGCGTCGCGGCGTCGATCGCCGATGACGCGCACGAGCGCCGCGCTCACGAGAATCATCACCGCGATGGGATAGACCGGCGAGGGACCGCGGTTCACGCCGAGGGCGATGAGAAAGATGATCCACAGGATGTAGAGGTTCGGCGTCAGCGGCCGCACGGCGTTGAAGAGCATGAGCCCGTAGATCGCGGCGCCGCCGATGAGCGAGATCGGGTTGATGTGCGCGTTCGCGACGGTGGTGAGCACGGCCACGGCGCCGATCGCGGCGTAGTGCAATCCGTGCGAAACGGGCAGCAGAATCTGAAACTCGCGCGCACGCACGCGCGCGATCGCCAGCGCGACGCACAATGCCGAGCTGCGCGCGGTGGCGCGGATGACGGCGCGCCATCCTGCCTCGCCCGTGCCGTTCACCGCGAGCACGATGGCGATCATCGCCAGCAACGCTGCGACGCCCGCGATGAGCAACGTCCGCCGCGTCATCGCACCTGCACCTCGTCCAGTCCCCAGTTCTTCAGGACGTAATGCGTACCGTGCACGTCGCCTTCACCCGTGGCGACGGTGAGCTTGCGCTTGCGCACGTCCTCGCGCCACGCAGCGATCGAACGATCGGCGACGGCATTCGCGATCGCGATCCGCACGTCGCGCTCCGCCATCCCCGCGCGCATCTGCACGCGCACCGCCGCTCCCGCCGCGGCGCTGATGCCGCCGTTCTGCACGTGCAAGTCGAAGCAGAGCGCGATGCCGAGCTCCGTTTTCAATCCGTACTTTTGCGCGGTCGCGAGCGCGGGCTTGTAGTAGTCCTCGTCGACGCGCTGCTGTTGCAACTGTTGTCCGAGGGGCGACTCGCCGAGGCGCGCGAAGCCGGATTTGAACGGCTCGGCGAGCGTTTCTTTCTGCGCGCCCGAGCTCACGGTGTTCGACCACGCGAGCTGCTCGTCCCACGGTTGTCCGCACACTTGCAGCAGCGTGTCCGCGCCGGTGCCGAAGCACGTCTCGACGATCGTCGCGTCGCTCGCATGCGCGGAGCGGATGATGCTCGCGAGCTCGCCGCCTTTCAGCGTGAAGCCGATGATGCCCCACGTCACGCCCGCGCCATCGAAGTTGCCCTGCGCGAGCGTGAAGCCGTGGCCTTCGAATGTCGACGTGAGCGCGAGGCAGCGATCGCGCAGCGACGGCATAGGCTGGCCGGTGATCGCGGTCCACGTCGAGTCGTCGACGTTGCCGCTCACGTTCAGTCCATGCCGCTCCTGAAACGCCTTCACCGCGTTCGTCGTGCCGCCGCCGTACCCGCCGTCGACGCCATGCGTGTCGAAGCCGGCGGCGGTGAGTTTCTGCTGCAGAAGACGCACGCTCTCGCCGCGCGCGCCGGGGCCGAACAGGAGTCGTGGCATGACGCCTATGCTAGCGCCGTCATCTCGCCGCGCAAGTCTTTCGCCATCTCGGCCTTGACGCGCTCGGGCGCGTACTTTCTCCCGAACAGGTAATACAACTTCGCCAGCGCCGCCTCGGCCGTCATGTCGAATCCGCTGAGCACTCCCGCGCGCGCGAGCGCGGAGCCAGCCGCGTACTCGTGCAGATCGACCGTCCCTTCGAGGCATTGCGTGCAGTCGACGATGACGACGCCGCGCTGCGTCGCGTCGGCAAGCGCGGCGACGAACTCCTTGTCCTGATCGGGTCCGTTGCCGACGCCGTACGCCTCGAGCACGAGTCCCTGCAGCGGCGGACGCAGCACGTTGCGCACGAGCTCCGGCGAGATGCCGGGGAAGAGGCGCAGCGCGCTGACGACCGGTCGCGTGAGCTCGGGCACGGCGATGCGCTTCGCGCCGCGAGGCTTGCGCACGAGATCCCAGTTCACCTCGATGTCGATGCCGACGTTGCCGAGCGGCAGAAAATTCGGCGAGTCGAACGCGGCGAAGCCGTCGGCGCTGACTTTCGTCGCGCGACATCCCCTCAACAGTTTTCCTCCGAAGTACAGACACACCTCGGGGATCGCATAGTTCGCCGCGAGCATGAGCGAGGTGATGAGGTTCTCGCGCGCGTCGTTGCGGATCTCGCACAGCGGAATCTGCGAGCCGGTGATGATGACCGGCTTGCGAAGGCCGCCGAGGAGGAAGGGGAGGGCGGAGGCGGTATAGGCCATCGTGTCCGTGCCGTGCAGCACGACGAAGCCGTCATAGCGGTCGTAATTCGACTCGACGTCGCGGGCGATCTTCACCCATTCCGCGGGCGTCATGTTCGACGAGTCGAGCAGCGGGTCGTACTCGTGAATCGTGTACGACGGCATGGAGTCGTGGCGCAGCTCGGGCATCTCCGCCATCTGCTGCTGCAGCGATCCGGAGCGCGGCACGTAGCCGGACTTCGTCCGCTGCATGCCGATCGTGCCGCCGGTGTAGACGATGTAAACGCGCTTGCGCATCGGCGCGCGATTCTACTTCGCTGACGTTACTTGGCGGCCAGTTGCACCTGTGCGTAACCCGACTCGCGGCTGACGGTGTCGATGACGCCGACCGAGATGCGATTCGCGTCGCGCTTCATCAAGACGCTCGTCGCGATGACGATCGGCTTGTCGCGAAAGCCGTGCTCGCGGTCCGCGGCGAGACGGATCGGCTGCGCGCGACGCACGACGCCGGAGTAGTCGCCGTGCTCGTCGCCGGTGGCGATGTACATCGTGACGCCGCCCGCGAGCTGCGCGTTGTCCGCGGGCAGGAGCAGCAGTCGATTCGGAATCGTGATCTCGACCGGGACGCGGAAGTTGCGCCCTTCCTTCACGCGATTGCCGATGCGCACGTTGATCGGCCAGTCGCTGGAGACGCCGGAGTGATAGAGGTTCGCGACGACGCGATCCGCGATCTCCTGCTCGTTGCTCTTGGTCGTGTAGTTCTCGCGCGCACGCGCGGTGTACGCGGGATTCTTCATGCGCACGACGATGCGGCGCTGGCCGTTGGTCTCGCCGCCCGGCCGATATCCCAGCGAGTAGTACGAGCTCAAGTCCTCGGCCACCGTGCGAAACGCGACGTCGAAGTCGGGATGCGCGACCGCGACGCCGCCCGTCCCGTGCGCGAGCGTCTCATACGAGCCGGTCGTGTTCTGTTCCGCGGTGTAGTTGCTGCTCTCATTCGGCGCGACGATCGCGCTCGCGCTCATCGACTCGTGCGCGCCCTGCGCGTTGATGACGTACATCGTGACGCCGGCCGCATTCGCGTCGCGGATCACGCTCTCGAGCGCGCGTCCCTGCGAGCGCGACGCGGTCATGAGCGCCGCGTTCGCGGAGTCGATGCGCTGGTCGGTGTTCTGATCGAGGTTGCGGACGTTCTCATTCGAAATGACGTAGGGCGCGAACAGGTCGATCGCCCATTGCAGAAGATCGAGTCCGGGACGCTCGGCGAGCTGCCCGCCCGCGAGGAGCATGACTTTGCGCCCTTCGATGCCGCCGAGGGTGGCGATGACGCCGCGCATGGACTGGAGGAGGTTTTGTGAGACGAGGCGCACCTCTTCGCTGTGTCGATCGACCGCCGCGCGGCAGACGGTGTACGCGGTCTTGTACGACTGCATGCTGCTGCGCGCCGCCTCGAGCTGCGTCACGCAGTAGTCCTTCATCGTCGCCGTCTCCATCGTCGTCGAGTACGGGTTGCCATGCTCGATGAGGTCATCGATGCTCGACAGCAGGAGCTTGCGATCGCTCGTCAGCGGACGAACGATGTCGAGCTTGCGATTCCACACCACGAGCGACGCCTCGTCATGCTCGCGCAGCTCGGTCTCGACGAATTTCTTCATCGACGTGAGCACCTTGCGGCGCAGGCGCGGATCGACGGAGTAGGAGTCGACGAAGAGGAGGAAGCGGCGGCGCGTCAACTCGATCGGCGGTTGCGACGCGTCGTCGGTCGCCGTCTGCGTGCTCGTCGTGGTCAGCGGCGGACGCACGTCGTAGAAGTTGGTGATCTTCTGCGGGATGCCGTCTTCGAAGAGCTCGAAGTCGTCGCGCCCGAGACCGACGACGCGATGTCCCGCCTTGTCGGTGACGACGACCTCGACGTTGACGACGCGCACTTCGATGGACTCGCTGAGCGTCTGCTGGCCCATGGCTGCAGCCGCCGCCAAAAGGCAGAGCACCACCATCACTTGTCGCATGAGGCATGATAGGCAGATGCCGAAAGCCACACTTGAGTCGATCGAGTTACAACTCCGCGATTACGCGATGACGTTCCCGGAGGCGACGGAGGATTTTCCGTGGGGACATCGGGCGATCAAGGTGAAGAAGAAGATGTTCTTCATCGTCGGCGGCGAGAAGGACACGAACGAGCTCAGTATGTCGATGAAGCTCCCGAGCTCGCGCGACATCGCGCTCGACCTTCCGTTCACCGAGCCGACCGGCTACGGCATGGGCAAGAGCGGCTGGGTGACGGCGCGCTTCGCGAAGCCGAAGGACGTGCCGGTCGATCTCATCAAGGCGTGGATCCAGGAGAGCTACCGCGCGATCGCGCCGAAGAAGCTCAGCGCGCAACTTCCATCCTGAAGTCTGCCTCGGTATACTTCCGCCCTCATTTCTGGGTCGAGGTGAGCGGTATGAGCGATGGGCGGACCATTCTGCTCGTGGGCGACTTCATCACCGACCGCACGTGGCTGGTCGGTGAGCCCTCGCTCGTCGAGCGCTACAACTCCCACTACTCCGTGCATCCGCACACGCTCGTCGATCCGGCGCGTGAGACGGACGTCGCCGGCGGAATCGGCACGGTGGCGAGATCGATCGCCGCGGTGACGACGCATGACATCGTCGTCGTCGGCGCATGGAGCTACTACGCCGAGACGGAGTTTCAGGAGCGCCGCAAGCTCGTGCCGCCGGAAGGGGAGCTGAGCAAACGTCCGATCTCCTTCCGCCGCGTGTACGAGCCTGACTTCACATCCGTCAAGACGCGCGTGTATCTCCCGGAGCCGGGCGGGGCACGTCTCAACTACCGCATCGACCGCAACTCCAGTGTCTGCGGCGATCCCGATCCGAAACGCTACACGCCGATGGAGTGGCCCGATCCCGAAGACGTCGCACTCCTCATCCTCGGCGACTACGGCTATGGCGTGCTCGAATTGCCGGAGGTGCAGACGCAGCTCCGTCGGTACGTCGGACGCCACACGCCGATCATCCTCCGCTCCTCGAACAAGGCGCTGATCGAAACGCTGCCGTGGGACGTGCTCACGCTCAACCTGTATCACTGCGCGAAATTGCTCGACCTCGAGCAGTTCGACACGCCGGTGACGAAGCAGGTGAACGGCGAGTGCACCTACCATCCGTCGCTCATCGACGCCCTCGGCAAGATGGCCACGACCGCGCTGCCGGCGAAGGCGGGAGACCGCGCGCTGCTGCTCAACCTCGAGAGCGAAGGCGCGTTGATTCTGCACAACGGGCACGTGCTGCCGTTCCTGCTCGCCGCGCCGAACAACGAGAACATCACCGGCGTCGGCGCGAACGACGTGCTCCTCGCGCATTTCGCGATCGGCATGCTCGCGCCCAAGCCGGCGTTTCAGGACCGGCTGCGCCTCGGATGCGAGCGCGCGGTGCGCGCATCCGCGGTCTTCGTTTCGCGCGCGCTGCGCCTCGAGGACATTCCGGAGTGGTGTGCGCCGCGGCTCGAAGTCACGGCGAACGATCTCGAACGCGCGACGCCGATTCTCTCGCGCCCCGACGTCTCGCTCGAGCAGCTCCGCGGCGCCGTCCGCTTCGCGCGCGCACCGCTCGAGCGCAAGCGCATTCTGCTGCGCGACGCGGGCTGGTATCTCGAAGGCTTTCACACCGTCGACGCATCGTTCGGCGCGGAGATCGTCCGTCTCAAGAACCGGATCAAGGAGTACGTCAGCAGCGGCACGCCGAAGCGGCCGTTCCTAGCCGTGCTGTGCGGCGATCCCGGCGCAGGCAAGTCGACGCTGGCCGAGGCGCTGGGACGCTATTCGAAATGCGAAGTCATCTCGGCGAACGCGGCGCAGTGGACGTCGGCCGACGATCTCTTCGAGTTGTGCGAGCGCATCCGCAGTGCGCGGATGGTCGGACGGTTGCCGCTCGCGTTCATCGACGAAGTCGACTCGCCGTTTCACAATCAGGATCTTTACGCGAAGCTGCTCGCGCCGGTGTGGGACGGCACGTATACCGTGCGCGGACAAACACGTGCGCTCGGAACGCCGACCGTGTTTCTGCTCGCCGGCAGCAACGACATCTGGCGCAACGCCGACGAGCTCCGCGACGCCGCGAAGGCGGGGACGACGCCGAAGCTGCAGGATCTCGTGTCGCGTCTCACGACGCGGCCGCTGCAGATTCCGCCGCTCACGGAGCGCATGCACGACGTTGCGTATCTCGTCGCCAGTCAGATCCTGCGGAAGTTCCCGCGCGTGAGCAATGCCGCGCGCGGCATCTTCGATCTGCTGAACGGCAACAACTGCCTCCACGGCGCGCGCAGCATGGCCACGGTGATCGAGCTTTTCGGCCCGCTGCGGCAGGAGCGCTTCGTCGGCACCGGCGACTTTCGCTGGAGCAACGAAGAGCTCCTCATGCACCTCGGCAAAGCGCCGGATGGATGGCAAGGCAACGACGATGCGATCGAGATCGCGCCGTGATCATCGTGTCGTCGCGATGAGGATCTTCCAGCCCTCCATCGGCGTGCCTTCGAGATTCAGGTTCGACGCGATGTAGTACAGCCGTTTCGTCGAGTCGCCTTTGCCGATCGTGAAGCGGTCGCGGAGGTAGTACGGCGGGATGTTCTGGTAGTACAGCGACGCGCGCACCGTCACCGCGGACGGATCGACGTCCTCCGGCAGCGCGATGCGATACGTCATGCGATCGCGTCCCTTGCCGTCCGCGTAATCGGGATCGTCCTTCGCGTTGCCGTGCGGGAACGTCGCGTGGAGATAGCGGCCGTTGAGCGACGGATCGGGTCCGCTCTTCGACCAGCCCAGCGGCTGCAGTCGATTGTCCTTCACATCTTCCGCGCGGCGGATGAAGCTCGTCGTGAAGACGCCGTCCGCGTTCTTTGCGAGCTCCTCGTAGATCTGCACCTGATCGTCGCTCGTGATGACTTCGTAGTGCGGCTGGTACTTGCCGTCCGTGAACATCTCCGTCGGCAACGGACGTCCCTCCGCGTCGACGATCACGCCCGCGCTGTTCGTGCGACCCGAGCTCCACACGAGTCGCTCGCGGCCATCGCGATTCTCGACGACGAGCAGCTCGATGAACGCCCGGCGGAAGCCGACGCCGCTCGGCAGTCGATGTCCCGCGAGATTCGTCACCGTCACGTCCGCGGTGAGCGTGCGTCCGGCGATCTTCTGCGTCGCCTCGATCGTCGCCGTGCGCTTGCGCGCCTGCTCGAACAAATTCTGCTGCGCGTTCTGCAGCGCGTCCGCGGAGCCGGTCATGTAGTCGCTTTTGCGGACGCCGAGGACGTCGTTGAACTGGGAGAACATCTCGAGGAGGAAGCCGTTCATGCCGAGGAGCTCGTGACGGGCGAAATCCTTCTCGCGATAGCGCACGCGAATCTCGTCCTCGGGCAAGCGATGCTCCGCCTCGGGATACGTTTCGTCTTCGATGATCGCGATGCGCGTCTTCACCGGATCGACGTTCACGTTCAGCCGCTCGTTCACCAGCTTGCCCGGCATGTGGCAGTCCTGGCACGTCTGCGCCGTCGCCTTCGGCGTGCCGAACTCGTTTTGATACGCGCTGTTCAGCCACTCGAGATACGTCGACTGCTCGATCGAGTGTCCCGCGGGATTCTGATCGACGACCGGCAGATCGATCGTGTGGCAATGACCGCACATGCGGCCGCTCTTCATGTAGTCGTCGTGCTTCGGCTTCGCGCCGACGGCGTTGTCCATCGGCTTCGTCACGATCTCGCCGTCCTTGAACGGACCGAAGAGCTCATCGGCGGGACCGGTCTGGAACTGGCCGGTGATCGTGTTCTGCAGGAAGAACTCGAGCGGCGAGCCTTTCCATGTCGGCGGAATGACGTCGCGACGGATGCGATGACACGACGCGCAACTGATGCCGTCGCGCGACAGCGCACCGTACTTTGCGCCGGGCTGACTGCCGACCCGGAAGATGTAGTCGAAATCGTAGTCAGCGCCGGGATGATCGAGGTCGTGCTGCCGCTTGCCCATCACGCCATGGCAGCGGAAGCAGGTGTTCACGACGTCATGCTTCAGTTGCGTGCGCTTTCCCTCGTCCGCGATCGTGTCGAGGTACGACAGCTCGCTGTCGAGCTGCGCGTAGAAAATCGGATCGCGTCCCGCGAGTCCCATCGGCGACCAGCGCCACTCCGTGTACGGCGAGACGTTGAGACCTTTCTTGTCCTTGTTCGTGATCCACATCGTCGGACCGAACGGACCGTTCGCCGCGCTGTGGCACGACTGGCATTGATCGGACGTCATGAACATCTGCTTGTTCGCGACGACGTGATCCCACGTTTCGTTCGGCAGCTTCACGACGTCGGTTTGCACGACCGGCGCGAGCGACGGGAAGGTGGCGAGGAACGTCGGATCCGGCTCGACCAGCGGCGTCGGCGGCGCGGCCTCGGGCGTGATCGCGTGATGCGTCGAGCGTGACGCCTCATCGCGCCACGAGTCGTCGACGCGGAAGCGGATCGGCTCACCGGGAAA
Organism: Thermoanaerobaculia bacterium; assembly: GCA_035276365.1. GTDB lineage: Bacteria > Acidobacteriota > Thermoanaerobaculia > Gp7-AA8 > Gp7-AA8 > QHVT01. The sequence continues at coordinate 1,832 of DATELS010000108.1, read as the reverse complement.
TCCGGCGATGTTGTTCAGCGCGGAGAACGTCGACTCTTTTTCCGCGGACGCGTGGCAGCGCGTGCAGTAGATGCCGAAGCCGGCGTTCGGATAGTTGTACGGGAACTGGTGATCGTCGAGCTTCATGCCGACCCAGAGCTCCGCCCAGAACCAGCCGTCGACCGCGCCCTTCGCGTCCTTGATCATGATCGTCCAGTCGCTGACGCTCGCCGGCGGCTTCGTCTCCCAGCGCGCGGCGGGCGCGTCGAACTGCTCTTTGATGATCATCGCGCCGTCGGGGATCGGATGTTTGCGGCCGGACGTGAGCCATTCGATGACCGCGGGCGAGTAGTAAATGCGCGCGCCTTTGTGCGTGCCGTAGTAGACGTCGTTGATCCACGGGCCGGTGTCGCGAATGCCTTTGTCGACGCTCCACTTCAGCGCGACGTACGAGCGTGCGTTGAGCCAGTCGAGGAGCTGCTGCTGGTACGCCGCGCCGTCTTCGGGCTTGATCGTGCTCGGAAGCGGGAAGGGGATGTCGCGGCCCCGTGCGGTGACGGAGACGAGCAGGATGAGAGCGACGAGCAGCGGACGGCTTCGGCGCAACACGCGCGACGAAGGTAACATGAAGGCGGTCATGAAAAACACATCACCGGAAGTCGATCGCTACATCGAAAACGCGGCGCCGTTCGCGCAGCCGATTCTGCGCCGCATCCGCGAGGCGTTTCACGAGGCCGATCCGCGCATCGTCGAGACGATCAAGTGGAGCATGCCGTTCTTCGAGTACAAGGGGATCGTCGGAACGATGTCCGCGTTCAAGCAGCACGTGGCGTGGGGCTTCTGGAAGGCGAAGCTCGTCGGCACGGAGTCGGTGCGCGAGAAGGTGACGGAGCTCTCGGAGTTGCCGCCGAAGAAGGAGATCATCGCGCTCGTGCGGCAGGCGGTGGAGCTGAACGAGAAGGGCGTGAAGATCGAGCGTCCGGCGCGCGAGCCGCGCTCCGCGAACGTCGATGTCCCTCCCGATCTCGCCGCGGCGCTGAAGAAGAATGCGAAGGCACGCGCGACGTTCGACGCGTTCCCGCCGAGTCACAAGCGCGAGTACGTGGAGTGGATCACGGAGGCGAAGCAGGAGGCGACGCGGCAGAAGCGTCTGGCGCAGGCGGTCGAGTGGATGAGCGAGGGGAAGTCGCGGCACTGGAAGTACGCGCGGAAGTAGCGCGATACTCATCGAGACAAATGATGCGCGAGCTTCCCGCGGGAACGTTCTTCGGCCGCACGGTGCGCACGTGGCAGACGAGCGCGCTGGCGATGTCGGAGTCGGTGTACGAACCGCACACGGTGCTCGCCGCGCATGCGCACGCGCGACCGTATCTCTGCCTCGTGCTGCAGGGCGGACACGATGAGACGTCGGGCGCGGACGTGCGGCAGTGCGTGCCTGCGACGGTGGTCGTGCATCCCGCGGGGGAGCGTCACGCGAATCGATTCGCGCCGTCCGGCGGACGCCTCTTCCGTCTCGAGCTCGACGAGACGTGGCTGACGCGCTGCGGTGGATTCGATGCGCCGGCGCAGTTCGACGGCGGACCGCTGTCGCTGCTCGCGAATCGCATCTTCCGCGAGTTCCGCGGACCGGACGATCTCTCGCCGTTGATGATCGAGGCGCTGGCGATGGAGTTCGCCGCGAGCACCGCGCGCACGCGCGCCGCGGCCGCGCATCGCGGAGAGCCGGCGTGGCTGCGACGCGTGCAGGAGTATCTGCACGCGCACTACGCGGAGTCGATTCGACTGGAAACCCTCGCCGGCGAGGCGGGCGTGCACGCGGCGCATCTCAACCGCGCGTTCCGCGCGCGTCACGG
>DATELS010000107.1:0-2311 GCA_035276365.1 Thermoanaerobaculia bacterium | reverse complement strand
CGTGGAGAGAAAGCGCGCGCTGCCCCGATAGCGATCGACGTGGTGGCGCGTGAGGTTGTCGTGGATGCGCTCCCACTCGCGCGCGACGACGATGTTTTTGCGGCGCATGAAGTCGGGGATCGTGATGTCGTCGCGCACGAGGACGCTGATCGCGCCGCCGAAGTCGCGCTGCCGCAGTCCGGAGAGCTGCAGCGCCGACTCGCGCAGCGTCTTCGACGGGATCGTGCCGGTGTTCACGCACGCGCCGCCGGGCACGGGCTCGCGCTCGATGATGGCCACACGTTTCCCGAACCAGGCTGCCTGCGCGGCGCCTTTCTCACCGGCCGGACCCGAGCCGATGACGATCAGGTCGTACATGAGTCGTCAGTAACGAAGGACCGAGTGAAACTGCGCACCCTCGACGAGCTTCGCGCGTCCGTCGAGAAATCCGAGCTCGATCACGGTCGCGGCGCCGGCGAGCGTTGCGTCGAAGTCGAGGACGAGATGCATCGCCGCGGCGAGCGTGCCGCCGGTCGCGAGCACATCGTCGATCACGAGCACGCGATCGTCCGCGCGCAACGCGTCGTCGTGAATCTCCAGCGCGTCGCTGCCGTACTCGAGGACGTACTCGTGACGGCGCTTCGTCCACGGCAGCTTGCCCGGCTTGCGAATCGGAATGAATCCGGCGCCGAGGTTCTGCGCGACGATGCTGCCGAAGATGAAGCCGCGCGACTCGATGCCCGCGACGACGGTCACGCCGCTGTCGCGGAACGGCTCCGCGAGCAACGCGCACGTCGACTGCAGCGCCTCGGCCGAGCGGAGCAGCGGCGTGATGTCCTTGAACATGATCCCGGGCTTCGGGAAGTCGGGCACGTCGCGGATGAAGGACTCGAGTTGCTGTGCGGTCATCAGAATTTCACGTCGAAGTCGGGGAGGCGTCCCGAGAAGTCCTTCGACTCCTGATCGATCTTCGTCACCTCGGCGTAGCGCGGACCTTCGCGAATCTCTTCGATCCACTCATCGATCGCCTTCGCCTCGCCTTCGACGAGCGCCTCCACCGTGCCGTCGCGGTTGTTCTGGACCCAGCCCTTGAGTCCCATGCGACGCGCGACGCGTGTGGCGAAGAATCGGTAGCCGACGCCCTGGACCTTGCCGTGAATCCGGAGGTGCCGCTGTTCCTTCATAGGTGCGGGATTGTAACTTCAGTCAGCGCCTTCGGCGGCGTGTCGGTTTTTTCGCGGGCGCTTTCTTCGCCGGCGCGGGCTTCGGCGGCGGCGCCTCGACCGTCACGACTTTCGGCGGCGCGTTCTTCATGTCCATGACTACCGTCTGCAGCTCGGTCATGCGCTGCGTGAGCTGATCGTTTTCCTTGCGCAGCGCGAGCACCGCACGTTGCAAGTCCTCGCGATCCTTGTGGCCGAGGGTAGCGAGGGCGACGGTCGCGGCAGCCGCGGCGTCGGTGCGCGGATACTGCTGAATGATCTTCGACAGCGATTGCCGCGCCTTGTCTTCATCGTTCTTCGCGAGCTCCGCGCGCGCCTGCTTGAGCATCGCGTCCGCGCGCAGATCGTTCGGGACGGAAAGGACGAGATAGACCACGATCGCGCCGAGAATCGAAGAGACGATCGCCGTGAGGACGAGGAGCGTGCGCACTTTCATGCGCGGGCTCCTATTCGCGCCAGCCGAATTTGCCGACCAGCGGGACGAACTCCGCGGTGCCGCAGTCCTCGATCTTCACACCCGTGCCGACGCGGATCACGCGCGCGAGTCGCTGATTGCCCGCGGGTCCGATCGGAATCACGAGACGTCCCGTGCGTGCGAGCTGCTGCACGAGCGGCTCCGGCACCTCCGGCGCCGCGGCGGCGACGATGATGCGATCGAACGGCGCCTGATCGGACCAGCCGTACGTGCCGTCGAACACCTTCACCGACGCGTTGTGAATCTTCAGCGTCCGAAACAGCTCCGCCGCCTTGAGCGCGAGCTCGTTGACGCGTTCGATCGTGAAGACTTTCGCACACAGCTTCGACAGTACCGCTGCCTGATATCCCGTTCCCGTGCCAATCTCCAGCACCTTCTCCGTGCCGCGCAGCTCGAGCAGCTCGATCATCTTCGCGACGATGTAGGGCTGCGAGATCGTCTGCTTCGCGCCGATCGGCAGCGCGCCGGCGCCGTACGCCTTCGACGCGACGACCTGCGGGACGAAGCGATGCCGCGGCACCTCGCGCATCGCCTGCAGGATGCGCTCGTCGCGAATGCCGCGTTGCGCGACGTGGCGGTCGACCATCAGCGCGCGCTGATGCGCAAGCTCGCGCTCGTCTTTTTTCTCGTCAAC
>DATELS010000106.1:0-3405 GCA_035276365.1 Thermoanaerobaculia bacterium | reverse complement strand
CGCGCATCCTCGCGAAAACGGGCTTCGGCACGAACGCCGAGATCGTCGACTACGTCACGCTCAACGGCCTGCGCTGAACGTCGCGCAATCGGATTTTGTCCGACATTGCGATCGGACACCGACCGTCTGGATCGACCCTTTACCGGCGTGTCCTCTGCCTATCTTCAGTGCAGTACGGAGGACACGATGTCATTGACGTTACTGCTGCTCGAAGACGACGCCTTGCAAAGCGATGCGTTGCGCTTGCTGTTCGAGGAGTCGTCGTCGGACATCACCGTGCACGTCGCGAAGACGTTGAAGGAGGCACAGGCTCACGAGCGCAAGGACGTCGACGCCGTATTGCTCGATCTCGATCTGCCGGACAGCGCAGGATTGGCGACGCTCACCGCGGTGCTCGAACGCTTCGCGCCGGTGCCGGTCATCGTCCTCACCGGAACGACCGACGCCCATATCGCCGCGCAGGCAATCCGCTTGGGCGCGGATGACTACCTCGAGAAGGCCGTCATTCCTCCCGCGGCGATCGATCGCGTCGTCCGCTACGCCATGCGTCACTCGCGACAACGCGTCGACGCTGCCGAGCGCGAGGCGCAGAACACCGCCGTTGCGCACTTCGGCCAGCTCGCGTTGGGCAACATTCCCACCGGCGCGCTGCTCAGCACCCTGTGCAACGTCATCGCGCACGTGCTGAACGTCGCGGGAGTGATGTTCATGGAGCGCACCGACGAGAACGTCCTCCTCGCAAAGCACGCCCTCGGCTGCACCTCCGGACAATGGCCGCCGATCAAAGTCGATGAACACCGCACGATCGGCAACGCCGTCCGCACGAATCGCACGATCGCCATCGACGACGTGCGCGACGTCACCGACTTCGCAACCGCGCAGCTCTTCAGCGACGTCGGCGCGATCACCGCAGCCGCCGTGCCGGTGCGCACGAGCTTCACGGCAGCCGAGGGAGTGGTTGTCGTGTGGAGACGGGAGGAGCGGCCGTTCGGCGCGTACGAGACCGCATTCCTCGATGCCATGGCGAACATTCTCGCGGCGGCGATGCAACGGAACGCGGTGCAGGAAGCGCTGCGCGTCAATCAGCAGGAGGTCGAGCGGATCCTCGACGCCGTGCCCGAGCGCATTCTCCGCTTCGATCAGAACCTGCGCGTGCAGTATCTCAATCACGCGGCGGAGCGCGGCATGCCGGTCATGCGCGTCGGCATGCACGTGAACGATCTCGCGGTGCCGCCCGTCTATCGCTCGCGATGGCGGACCATGCTCGAGCGCGCGCTCGCGACGGGAGTGGCCGAGCGTTTCGACATGGACGGCGTGCACGCGTCGTATCGCTTCGATGTCTCGGTCGTGCCGCTGCTCGACTCCGACAGCCGCTCCGTCGTCGTCGTGTTGCGTGACATCACCGAGCGCGTTCGCGCGCAGACGCGCTACGAAACGCTGTTCGCATCGAACGTCGTCGGCGTCTTCTTCTGCGACTCGGACGGCGTGATCACGCAGGCCAACCGCGCCTTCCTGGAGATGGTCGCGCGCGATGCGGCCGACGTGGCGCAGCGGAAGCTCACGCTGCAGGACGTGATGGCGCCGGCCGCGAATGCGATTCACGCGGCGCGGCTGCGCGAGATCCGCAAGCACGGCGTGCTCCCGCCGCTGCCCGGCGATCTCGTGCATCGCGACGGGCATGCGGTGCCGGTGCTGCTCGCGTCCGCGGTCGTGCAGCAGACGCCGCAGGAGATCGTCACGTTCGTCGTCGACGAAACGGCGACGCGCCGCGCGGAGATGGAGCGGCGCAATCAGATGCTCCTCCTCGACAGCGCGCGCGACGCGATCATCCTGCGCGACATGGACGGTGTGATCTGCTTCTGGAACGAAGGCGCGCATCGCCTCTACGGCTGGAGCCGCGACGAAGCCCTCGGCAAGAAGATGTCCGATCTGATCAGCACCGTCGGAGACTCCACGGGAGTCGCGATCGACGCATCGGTGCTCGCGTGCGGCGAATGGCAGGGCGAGCTCCAGCAGCAGACGCGCGACGGATCGAAGATCGTCGTCGACAGCCGCTGCTCGCTCATCCCCTCGTCCTACGGCGAGGCGCCGATGATGCTCATCATCATCACCGACATCACGGAGCGGAAGTCGCTCGAGCGCCAACTGCTCCACGCGCAGCGCCTGGAGATCCTCGGCACGCTCGCCAGCGGAATCGCGCACGATCTGAACAACATCCTCATGCCGATCCTCATGGGCGCGGAGTATCTGCGCCGCGTCGGACTTCCTCCGACCGGCGAACAGGTCGTCGAGCGGATCACGACGAGCTCGCGCCGCGGGGCGGAGATCATCCGCCAGTTGCTCACGTTCGCGCGCGGGCATCCGACCGCGCGAACGATGACCGATCGGGCGCGCATCGTCGGCGAGGTCGAGCGGATGCTGCGCGAGACCACGGTTCCGTCGATTGGCATCGTGACGGACGTCGAGCCGGACGTCTGGACGATCGCGTGCGACGCCACGCAGGTGCTGCAAGTCCTCCTCAACCTCGGCGTGAACGCGCGCGACGCGATGCCGGACGGCGGCACGATCACGATTCACGCGGAGAACGTGGAGATCGATGCGCAGTACGCGAACATGAATCCCGGAGCGACGCCCGGCGCCTACGTCATGCTCTCCGTGTCGGACACCGGCTCGGGGATTGCGACGGACATCATTGAGAAGATCTTCGAGCCGTTCTTCACGACGAAAGCCGCGGGCGCGGGCACGGGACTCGGCCTGGCCACGGCGCGCTCGATCGTGCGCAGCCACGGTGGGTTCATCCACGTGTACAGCGAGCCCGGAACGACGGTCTTCAAGGTGTATCTGCCAGCGTCCTACGAAGACGGCGCGCGCGCGGCGGCGGACGAACCGGCGCCCGCGGTCTCCGGCAACGGCGAGCTCATTCTCGTCATCGACGATGAGATGGCGATCCGCGACGTCACCGCGGCGACGCTGAAGAGCTTCGGCTATCGCGTCCTGACCGCGGGCGACGGCAGCGAGGGCATCGCGCTGTACGCGCAGAATCCCGAGATCGCGATCGTGCTCACGGACATGCTGATGCCGGTGCTCGACGGCCCGACGACGATTCGCGCGCTGCGCAAGCTCAACCCGCACGTGCGCATCATCGGGATGAGCGGCTATACGCGGCAGCGGATGAACGAGGCCGCGCCCGATCTCCTGCTCCAGAAACCGTTTCGCGCCGCGGACCTGCTCAACGCGATCCGTGCGGCTCTTTCGACGGCGGGATAGGTAGGGAAAACCCGACTGATGGCACTCCTTTCATAAGGAGGCCCGTATGCACCGATCGATGGGGGTTCTGGTTGCGGTGCTCGTGTTCGGTGTGATGTCCTGTCAGCCGAGCGGGGAGAAAAAAGAAACGACGAGCAG
>DATELS010000105.1:0-13369 GCA_035276365.1 Thermoanaerobaculia bacterium | reverse complement strand
GATCACTACGTGTTCATCCGATGGTGATGGCGCAGCAGACGGCGTCTCGACCACGGCGCCCACGCGCACCATCTCGCCTTCGCGCGTCACCGACCACTTGCGCAGCGGCCGCATCGCCGGCGCGCCCAACGCCGCGCCGCTGCGCAGCTCGAAACACGCGTGATGCCACGGACAGCGGATCGTGTCGCCGATCAGCGCGCCGTCCGCGAGCGGCGCGTGATAGTGCGTGCAAAACGCGTCGAGCGCGAAGAACTCGTCGCCGCGTCGCGCGAGAAGCACCGTGTCCTCGCCCACCTGTCCGGACAGCATCGCGCCGTCCGCGAGATCGCTCGCGCGAATGCCGGCCGCGAGATCGTGCGTGGCTTCGCTCATGACGCTCCGCAAAGCCGCAGAAACTCGGAGCGCGTCTCCGCGTTGCTGCGCAACGTGCCGAGCATAGCCGAGGTGACGAGTTGCGTCGCGGGCAACTTGACGCCGCGGCAGCCCATGCACAGATGGTGTGCCGTGATGATCACGCCGACGCCGCGCGCCTCCAAGTGCGTCTCCACCGCCTGCGCCACCTGCTGCGTCATCCGCTCCTGAATCTGCAGGCGCCGCGCGAAGCAGTGGACCAGCCGCGCCAGCTTGCTGATGCCGACCACTTTGCCCGGCAAATAGCCGACGTGCGCAACGCCGTGAAACGGCAGCAGGTGGTGCTCGCACGTCGAGTGAAAGTCGATGCCGCGCAGGATGATCAACTCATCCGAATGTTCGACGAACGTCGTCGACAAGATCTCCGCGGGCGACTCGTCGTAGCCCGCGGTCATCTCCAGGAACGCCTTGACGACGCGCTCCGGCGTGCCGCGCAGACCGTCGCGCTCCGGGTCTTCTCCGACCAGGCGCAGGAGCGTTTCCACCGCCCTCTCCGCCTCGGCCGCCGTGGTGTGTTCGATTCCGTGAATGGCTCTCGTGACTTGGCTCATCACTCCGTTAGAGGGAGCACCGCGCATTCGGTGACAGAATGCGCGAAGCGTCCATGCCGCCGGTTCAGCGCGTCACTCTTCGCATCGCCGTGTTCGCGGCCGGAGCGCTTCTTATGGCGCTCGAGGTCGCCGCGTTCCGCATCATCGGCAAGACCTTCGGCGCCGCGCTGCGCGAGACGACCACCGTCATCGCCGTCTTCCTCGCGGCGATGAGCGTCGGCTACTGGGCGGGCGGACGGGCGGGCGATCGCCGTCCGCGCGCGACCACGCTCGCGGCGGTGCTCTTCGCCGCCGCGGCAGCGTTGCTCGTCGTGCCGTGGGTCGACGCCGCGCTCTCGCCGCGCATCGCCGCGTCCGGGCTGCCGCTCTTCGCGCACGCGTTTCTCGCGACGACCGTCCTCTTCGGGATCCCGACGTTCCTACTCGCGGCGACATCGCCGATCGCCATCCGCCTCTTCACGACCAGCACCGGCGAGAGCGGCTCCACCGCCGGCTCCATCTCCGCCCTCTCCACCCTCGGCAGCATCGCGGGCAGCATCGTCACCGCGTTCTTTCTCATCGACTGGCTGGAGAGCATCGCGCGCACCGTGCTCTTCGTCGCGGTCGGCACGTGCGCGACCGCGATCCTGGTCCTGCTTCCCGCCATTCGCGTGCGGCGCGGCCTCGCGTTCGCCGCGTGCGCGGCGGTGCTCCTCATTCTGACGACCGCGTTCCTTCGCTCCTCGTCACTCGAGCGCGCGCTGCTCGAGCCGCTGCCGGGCACGAAGATCCTCTTCGTCGGCGACAGTCCGTATCACCGCGTCACCGTGCGCGAGCGGCCGCTGTTTCGCGAGCTCGTCTTCAACATCGCGCTGCAGACGCGGATGCGCATCGACGATCCCAACGGCGCCGGCCTCGCGTACGCCGCGGCCGTGCACATCACGCCGCTCGTGCGCCCGCACACGCGTCGCGTGCTCCTCATCGGACTCGGCGGAGCGACCGTGCCGAAGCAGTTCCTCCGCTTCTATCCCGACGTCACCATCGACGCGGTCGAGATCGATCCGCTCGTCGTCAAAGTCGCCCGCCAGTGGTTCGCGATGCCGGACGATCCGCGCTTGCGCGTGCACGTCGCGGACGGCCGCATCTTTCTCAAGCGCAGCCAGGAGAAGTGGGACCTCATCATCATCGACGCGTACACGACGAATCGCTACGGCGACACGATCCCGGCGCATCTCACGACGCGCGAGTTCTTCGAGGAAGCGGCAGCGCATCTGAGCGACGACGGCGTCCTCCACTTCCACTGCACCTTCGCGCGCATCGTTCCCTCGCTCGAGCGCACCCTCGGCGCCGTGTTTCCGTACGTCGCGCGCACGACCGGCGAGATGCTCGCGAGCCGCGCGCCGATCCTCCTGCCGTCCGACGAGCTCGTTGCACGAACGGAAAAATTTCGCGCGGCGTCGCTGCCGCACTTTCACGAGGCGCTCGCGGGACTGGCGGCGTCGAAACCGCGTTCCGACGCGCTCCTATTGACCGACGACTACGCTCCGGTCGACACGCTGCTGCGCTGACGCTTTTCCGCGACACGCAACAAACTGGTCCGCGGTGTGCAATGCGAAACGCAACGTGCGCAGGCACGAGCGCGAATCGATCACAGTCCTTCTCGCGAGCATTCTGGCGCTGACTTCCTGTCGCCGCGAGGCCCCGCCGCAAGCCACTCCGTACCACGTCCGCTACTCCGCCGCGTCGAGCGTCGCCGCCGTTTCTGCGGCCGACGACGGCCAGTGGACGATGCCGACGAAGGACTACGCGAACACGCGTTTCTCCGCGCTCGATCAGATCAACACGAAGAACGTCGCCAGCCTGAAACTCGCGTGGAGCTTCTCCACCGGCGTCGCCAAGGGTCACGAGGGCGCGCCGCTCGTCGTCGGCAGCACGATGTACATCGTCTCGCCGTTCCCGCATCGCGTGTACGCGCTCGATCTCGCGCAGCCGAACGCGCCGGTGAAGTGGGCGTACAAGCCCGCGGTACTTCTCTCCGCGCAAGGCGTGGCGTGCTGCGACCTCGTCAATCGCGGCGCGGTCTACGCCGCGGGAAAAATCATCTTCAACACGCTCGACAACCAGACGATCGCCATCGACGCCAACACCGGCGGCGAGGTCTGGAAGGTCCGCCTCGGCGACATCAATCAGGGCGAGAGCATCACGATGGCGCCGCTCGTCGTGAAAGACAAAGTGCTCGTCGGCAACGCCGGCGGCGAGTTCGGCGTGCGCGGCTGGCTGCAGGCGCTCGATCTCGCGACGGGCAAGACCGCGTGGAAAGCGTACGCCACCGGTCCCGACACCGACGTGCTGATCGGTCCCGCGTTCAAACCCTTCTACCCCATGGACCGCGGCAAAGACCTCGGCGTGAAAACGTGGCCGCCGGAAGCGTGGCGACAGGGCGGAGGAACGGCGTGGGGATGGGTGTCGTACGACCCCGCGCTCGATCTCGTCTACTACGGCACCGGAAATCCGGGACCGTGGAATCACGAGCTGCGTCCCGGCGACAACAAGTGGAGCGCCTCGCTCTTCGCGCGCGACGCGAACACCGGCCAGGCGCGCTGGGCGTATCAGTTCCAACCGCACGACGTCTGGGACTACGACGCCGTGAACGAGTCGACGCTGCTCGACGTCCCCATCAACGGCCAGACGCGACGCGTGCTCGTGCGCGCGGAGCGCAACGGATACGTCTATGTCATGGATCGCGTCACGGGCGAAGTCCTCTCCGCCGATCCGTACGCGCACATCACGACGACGAAAGGCATCGATCTGAAGAGCGGGCGTCCGATCGAGATCGACGCGAAGAAACCGCGCACCGATGAAGTCGTGCGCGACATCTGTCCCGCCGTTCCCGGCGCGAAGGACTGGCAGCCGTCGTCGTACTCGCCGCGCACGGGACTGCTCTATCTGCCGACGGAAAACCTCTGCATGGACGCGGAAGGCGTCGAAGCCAACTACATCGCCGGCACTCCCTACCTCGGCATGAACGTGCGTTTCTACGCCGGACCGGGCGGACATCGCGGTGAATTGATGGCGTGGGACGTCGTGCATCGCAAGAAAGTGTGGGGCGTGCGCGAGCGCTTCCCCGCGTACAGCGGCACGGTGGCGACGGCGGGAGACCTCGTCTTCTACGGCACGATGGACGGCTGGTTCAAGGCGCTCGACGCGCACAGCGGCGAGACGCTGTGGAAGTTCAAGACCGACTCCGGAATCATCAGCCAGCCCATCACGTACCGCGGACCGGATGGCAAGCAGTACGTCGCGATCACGAGCGGCGTCGGCGGCTGGCCCGGCGCAATCGTGTCGAACGAGCTCGATCCGCGCGACGCGAACGCAGGCGACGGCTTCGTCAACGCGATGTGGGACCTGCCCAAATACTCGGGGAAAGGAAGCACGGTGTATGCGTTCGCGCTTCCTTAGCGTCGTCGCCGCGACCCTGCTCGCCGCGTGCGCGAAGCAGGCGCCGTCGAACGACCTCCTCAAACTTCAGGACGACGACGCGCAATGGGTAATGCCCGCGAAGAACTACGCGTCGACGCGCTACAGCGGCCTCGATCAGATCAACACGTCGAACGTGAAGAACCTGCACGTCGCGTGGACGGTGTCGACGAATCACCTCCGCGGACATGAGGCCGGACCGCTCGTCGTCGGCGACACGATGTATTACGTCACGCCGTTCCCCAACGAACTGCTCGCGATCGATCTGAAGAATCCCACCGGTCCGATGAAGTGGAAGTACCGGCCGAAGACGCAGCAGACGGAGGCGCAGGGTGTGGCGTGCTGCGACGTCGTCAATCGCGGCGCCGCGTACGCGAACGGAAAGATCTACTTCAACGCGCTCGACGGCCGCACCTGCGCGGTCGACGCGAAGACGGGCAAGGAAGTGTGGGTGACGCAGGTCGCGAACATTTTGCACGGCGAGACCATCACGATGGCGCCGCTGGTCGTGAAGAATCGCGTGCTCGTCGGCAACAGCGGCGGCGAGTTCGGCGTGCGCGGCTGGCTCACCGCGCTCGACAGCGAGTCGGGCAAGATCGCGTGGCGCGCGTACTCGACCGGCCCCGACAAGGATGTGCTGATCGGCCCCTCCTTCAAGCCCTTCTACGCATCCGATCGCGGCACCGACCTCGGCGTCACCACGTGGCCGCCCGATCGCTGGAAGATCGGCGGAGGCACGGTGTGGGGCTGGATCTCGTACGACCCCGCGCTCGACCTCCTCTACTACGGCACCGCGAATCCCGGCCCGTGGAATCACGAGATGCGCCACGGAGACAACAAGTGGACGGCGGGCATCTTCGCGCGCCGTCCGGAAAACGGCGAGGCGATCTGGTTCTATCAGTGGTCGCCGCACGACACGTTCGATCACGACGGCATCAACGAGCAGCTTCTGCTCGATCTGCCGATCGGCGAACAATCGCGTAAAGTACTTGTCCGTCCCGAGCGGAACGGCTACATGTACGTGCTCGACCGCGCGACGGGACAAGTCCTCTCCGCCGATCCCTTCGCGTACATCACCGCCAGCCTCGGCGTCGACTTGAAGACGGGACGCCTGATCCCGAACAAGGCGAAAGAGCCCGGCACGAACAAGCTCGTCTCCGACATCTGTCCCGCCGCGCCGGGCGCGAAGGACTGGCAGCCGACCGCGTACTCGCCGAAGACGCGCCTCCTCTACGTGCCGCACCAGAACCTCTGCCAGGAGATTCAGGGCACGGACGTGAAGTACATCGAAGGCACGCCGTACGTCGGCGCGAACGTGAAGATGGTGGCGGGACCAGGCGGGCATCGCGGCGAGTTCGATGCGTGGGATCCCGTCGCGCGCCGCAAGGTATGGAGCATCAAGGAGCGCTTCCCCGTCTGGAGCGGCACGGTCGTGACCGCGGGAAACGTCGCGTTCTACGGAACGATGGAAGGCTGGTTCAAAGCCGTCGACGCGCGGACGGGTCAGCTCCTCTGGCAGTTCAAAACGCAGAGCGGAATCATCGGACAGCCGATCACATGGCGCGGTCCGGACGGCAAGCAGTACGTGACGATCGCCAGCGGCGTCGGAGGTTGGGCCGGCGCGATCGTCGCCGGCGAGCTCGATCCGCGCGACGGCACCGCCGCACTCGGATTCGTCAATGCGATGGCCGATCTTCCCGCGTACTCGAACAAGGGAGGCGTGATTTACACGTTCGGACTATGAACAAGTTGCTAGTGGCTGGTTGCTGGTTGTCTGTGGTGCTCGCGCTGAATGGCTGTCGTGCGCAAGCACCACAAGCAACCAGTCACCAGCAACGAGCAACAGCGACGCGCAGCACGCACGTCTTGCGCGTGTGTTCCGATCCAAACAACTTGCCCTTCTCGAATCGACAACAGGAAGGTTTCGAGAATGAGATCGCCTCTCTCATCGCTCGCGATCTGCATGCGGACGTGCAGTACACGTGGTGGGCGCAGCGGCGCGGGTTTTTGCGCAACACGCTCAAGGCGCACACGTGCGATGTCGTGATGGGACTCCCGAGCGCGGTCGACATGGCGGCGACGACGCGTCCCTACTATCGCTCGACCTACGTCTTCGTCTCGCGTCGCGATCGCAACATCCACGTTGCCTCCTTCGATGACCCCGTGCTGAAGAAGCTCAAGATCGGCGTGCAGATCATCGGCGACGACGGCGCGGACTCGCCTCCCGCGCACGCACTCGCCGCGCGCGGCATCACCGACAACGTGCGCGGCTACACCGTGTACGGCGACTACTCGAAACCGAACCCGCCCGCGCGCATCGTCGACGCGGTCGCGAATGGTGAGGTCGATCTCGCCGTCGTATGGGGTCCGCTCGCCGGCTACTTCGCGAAGCACGAGAACGTGCCGATGAACGTCGTGCCGGTGTCGCCGGAGATCGACCTCCCCTTCCTCCCCTTCGTTTATGACATCGCCATCGGCGTGCGCCGCGAAGACGCCAACCTCCGGCAGGAGCTCGACGACGTCCTCGAGCGGAGGAAGCCGGACATCGATCGGATTCTCGCGAGCTACGGCGTGCCGCGGCTCGATACGGAGATGTGATGAGACTACGAAACCACGTCGCCTGTTGCGCGCTCGCGCTGATCGTCGCGATGGCCGGTTGCCGCCGCGAGCAGCGCGAGCTCAAGCACTCTCCCGCGGCATCCGAGCGCGCCGGCGGCGTCGTGCGCGTCTCGCAACTGCAGCCCGGACCCGTCGCGCCGGAGATCGTCGTGCGCAACGTCTCCGAAGAGCGCGCGTTCGATCTGTCCGAAGGAAAGCGCCTCTACTCCGCGTACAACTGCAACGGCTGCCACGCCAACGGCGGCGGCGGCATCGGACCTCCGCTCATCGACGACGAGTGGATCTACGGCAGCCAGCCCGAGAACATTCACGACACGATCGTCGAAGGGCGCGCGCAGGGCATGCCGTCGTACGGCGGCAAGATTCCCGACTATCAAATCTGGGAGATCGCCGCGTACGTGCGCTCCATGTCCGGACTCGCTCCCAAGCCCGCGTCGCCCGCGCGCACCGATCACATGCAGGCGAAGGTCGCCGAGCAGTCGAAGAAGGAGGAGAAGTGACGGGCGTGCAGTCCGTTCTGCATCCCGCGGGTCCGCAGGCGAAGGCGCTCGCGGATCTCTGGTGGTACCTCTTCATCGCGTGCGCGGCGGTGTGGACGATCGTCACGATCGCGCTCGTCGTCTGCATCTGGCGCGGTACGCGCCGCACCGCGCCCGATCTCTCGCTCGAAGGAACAAAGACGAGCACGCGCTGGGTCAGCTGCGCGATGACGGTCACTGTCCTGCTTCTCCTCTCGATGCTCGTCGCCACCGTTGCCATCGGCCGCAGCGTCTCGCCGTTTTACGATCATCCGACGCGCGAGATTCGCATCACCGGTCATCAGTGGTGGTGGCAGATTCAGTACACGCACAAGCGCGCGGATCGCATCGCCGAGACGTCTAATGAACTGCATCTCCCCGCGGGCGAGCGCGTGCGGCTCATCCTCGAGTCCGCGGACGTCATTCACAGCCTCTGGATCCCGAACCTGCATGGCAAGCGCGATCTCATCCCCGGCAAAAAAGCGATTCTCACGATCCAGGCGGATGTCCCCGGCGTCTATCGCTCGCAGTGCGCGGAGTTCTGCGGCCAGCAGCACGCGAAGATGGGACTCGTCGTTGTCGTCGAGCCGAAGGCGCAATTCGAAGAGTGGCTGAATGCGTCGCTGCTTCCCGCGCCGCAGCCGAAGACGGCCGAGCAGCAGCACGGACAGCAGCTCTTCCTCACCACGACGTGCGCGATGTGCCACACCATTCGCGGCACTTCCGCGGGCGCGCGCACCGGTCCTGACCTCACCCACTTCGCCAGCCGCCGCACGATCGGCTCCGCGATCCTGCCGAACAACACCGGCAACCTTCACGGCTGGATCGCCGACGCGCAGTCGATCAAGCCCGGCGTGCTCATGCCGCCCAATCCGTTCGCGCCCGACGATTTGCACGCGCTCGTGGCGTACATGGAGAGCCTGAAATGACCGAGCACGAAATCGATCGCGCGATTCACGAGGCGCTCGAGAAGACGTGGGAAAAGCCGAAAGGCTTGTGGGGCTTCCTCACCGACAACAGCCACACGACGATCGGCAAGCGCTTCATCATCACCGCGTTCGGCTTCTTCATCCTCGCCGGCATCGAGGCGCTGCTGATGCGTATCCAGCTCGCGCGTCCCGAGAATTCGTTCATGGGACCCGACGCGTACAACCAGCTCTTCACGACGCACGGCACGACGATGATGTTCCTCTTCGCCGTGCCCGTGATGGAAGGCGTTGGCCTCTGCTTCGTGCCGCTGATGATCGGCACGCGCTCGATGGCCTTCCCGCGCCTCAATCAGTTCGCGTACTTCAGCTATCTCACCGGCGGCCTGCTGCTCTATGTCGCGCTGTTCCTCAACTTCGGACCCGATGCCGGCTGGTTCTCGTACGTGCCGCTCTCCGGTCCCGAGTACTCGCCGGGAAAACGCGTCGACATCTGGGCGCAGATGATCACCTTCACCGAGATCGGCGCGATCTCCGGCGCGATCAGCATGCTCGGCACGATCCTCAAGCATCGCGCGCCGGGCATGTCGCTCAATCGCATGCCGCTCTTCGTCTGGTCGCAGCTCATCACCTCGGTGATGGTGATCTTCGCCCTGCCCTCGGTCATGGTCGCGAGCTCGATGCTCGCCACGGATCGTCTGATCTCCACGCACTTCTTCAACAAAGCGGAAGGCGGCGACGCGCTGCTGTGGCAACACCTCTTCTGGTTCTTCGGGCATCCCGAGGTGTACATCATTTTCATTCCGGCAACGGGGTTCATGTCGACGATCATCTCCGCGTTCACGCGGCGCCCTGTCTTCGGCTACACCGGAATGGTGCTGGCGATGATCTCCACCGCCTTCATCGGCTTCGGCGTGTGGGTGCATCACATGTTCGCGACCGGCCTGCCGCAGCTCGGCCTCAGCTTCTTCGCCGCGGCCGGATTCATGATCGCCATTCCGAACGGTTTCCAGATCTTCGCGTGGCTCACCACGCTCTGGCGCGGGCGCATCGTGATGAAGACGCCGCTCGCGTACGCGCTGGCGTTCCTCTTCGTCTTCGTGAACGGCGGACTGACGGGCGTGATCCTCTCCGCGGTGCCGCTCGACTGGCAGTTGCACGACACGATGTTCGTCGTCGCGCACCTGCACTACGTCCTCATCGGCGGCGCGGTCTTCCCGCTCCTCGGCATCATCGCGTACTGGTTCCCGAAACTCTCGGGACGCATGCTCAGCGAGAAGCTCGGCTGGGTTTCGTTCGTCCTGATCTTCCTCGGCTTCAACATGACCTTCTTCCCGATGCATCAGCTCGGGCTCATGGGCATGCCGCGCCGCATCTACACGTATCTGTCGGGACTCGGCTGGCAGAACCTGAACCAGCTCGCCACCGCCGGCGCGTTCATCCTCGGACTCGGCGTGCTGCTGTACGCGATCAACGTCGTCATCAGCATCAAAGGTGGCGCTCTCGCCGGAGACGATCCGTGGCTCTCGTTCGGACTCGAATGGTCGACGAGCTCACCGCCGCCGCCGTACGATTTCCTCTATCTGCCGACCGTGCGCGATCGCTATGAGCGCTGGACGATGGCGCCCGATCAACCGGTCGTCAGCGGACTGCGCACCGACGTGCGCGAAGTGCTCGTGACGCGCGTCATGGACGCGGAGCCCGATCACCGAACGGAGATTCCGCGTCCGACGATCATCCCGTTCCTCGTCGCGTGCGCGGAGGCGGTCGGCGTCATCGTCGCCATCTTCACTCCGTGGGGCGTCCCCCTCGGCTTCGTGCTCGCCGCATGCGTGCTCGGGTTCTGGGTGTGGCCGCATCCACCGCATCGCGAGTTGTTGGAGGAACAGCCTTGACCGAGGGGCGCGTCGGCCGGCGATTTGTCGACGTGTCGGGACTGCCGACGTACGTGCAGGGTCATCGCGATCCGTTGTGGTGGGGATTGTGGGCGCTCGTCTGCGTCGAGGCCACGATGTTCGCGCTGCTCGTCGCCTCGTATTTGTATCTGCGCGGCAATGAGAGCGAGTGGCCGCCGACCGGCGCCGTGCAACCGCCGCTCGCGCTCACCGCGTCGACGCTCGTCGTGCTGCTGCTCAGCGCGATCCCGATGTGGATCGCGTTCCGCGCGGCGGCCGATCATCGTCTGCGCCCGATTCAGATCTCGATGATCTTCGTGACGCTGCTGAGCGCGATCGCCGCGGTCACGCGCGGCTACGAGTTCGCGAAGTTCGGCTACTGGTGGCACAGCCACGCGTACGGCTCGATCGTCTGGGCCATCTACTTCATGCACTCGTTTCATCTGTTGTCGGGCGTCGTCGAGAACGCGATCTTCACCGCGCTCGTCTTTCGCGGGCCGGTCGAGAAGAAGCACATGCTCGACCTGCGTCTCAGCTCGTACTACTGGTGGTTCGTCGTCTTCACGTGGTTGCCGTTGTGGGGCCTGATCATGGGCGACGCGTTTTTCTTCGGGAGCACGCGATGAAGAACACCGCCCGGCTGTGGACTGGCTTCGTCGGACCCGCGCTGCTCTGGTTCACGCATCTCGAGATCACGTACTCGCTGCATCCGAGCGCGTGCGACGCGAAGAGTGAGTTGATGCTGTGGATCACAACGATCATCCTGCTCGCGTGCGTCGCGTTGATCGGCGCGATGACGCTCGCGATGTGGCGCGCGAATCCCGATCCGCATCCGACCGGCGCCGCGGGCGCGCCGGAAGAGGAAGAGGTGCGCAGCAACGGGCGGGCGCGCTTCATGGCCGCGGCGGGATTCGCATCCGCGTGTCTGTTCGGTCTGGCGATTCTCGTCCATGTCATTCCGATGGTGGTGCTGCGGCCATGCGACTGATCTGGAACGCGCTCGTCGTCATCGCCATGAGCGTTTCGCTGGCGCTCTACTTTCGCGGCGTCCTGCGCATGCGCGCGCGCAGCGAGCGCGGGATTCGTCCGTGGGAGGCATCGGCGTTCGCACTCGGATGGGCGACGATCGCCGCAGCGCTGCTCTCGCCGATCGCGCGGATCTCCGACGTGCTCTTCTCCGTGCACATGACGCAACACGAGCTACTAATGCTCGTCGCCGCGCCGCTGATCGTCGCAGGACGGCCGATGGTCGCCGGCGTCTGGGGCATCTCGCCGCGCACGCGCGACGCGCTCCTGCGCGTGACGCGCGCCGGCGTCGTGCAGCGCTCGTGGCACGCGCTCACGAATCCGTTCTTCGTGCTCGTGCTGCACGGCGCCGTGTTGTGGGCGTGGCACGTGCCCGCCGCGTTCGAGTGGGCGCTGCACAACAACAACGTGCACGCGATGCAGCACCTCATGTTCTTCGTCACCGCCGCGCTGTTCTGGTGGGCCATCATCCACGGCCGCTACGGCCGCCTCGGCTACGGCGTCGCGGTCTTCTTCGTCTTCGCCACCGCGCTGCACACGACGCTTCTCGGCGTCCTGCTCACGTACGCGAATCACCTCTGGTATCCGACGTACGCGCACACCGCGCCGCACGCGCTCGAGGATCAGCAGCTCGCGGGACTGATCATGTGGGTGCCGGCCGGCGCGCTGCTCACGCTCATCGCGCTCGCGCTCTTCGCGGCGTGGCTCGGCGAGTCCGACCGTCGCGCGCGCGGCTCATCCGCGTTGACGATGCTCGTGCTCATCGTGCTGCTCGCGCGTTGCACCGACTATCCCGGCGATCGCAAGGCCGCGGCGCGGCAGGCCACGCGCGGCGGCGATCCCGATCGCGGCAAGGTCGTGCTGCGCAGTTACGGCTGCGGCTCGTGTCACACGATTCCCGGCGTGCCGGGCGCGGAGTCGAGCGTCGGACCGCCGCTCGACAAGATCGCGACGCGCACGTATCTCGCGGGACGCATCAACAACAACCCGCAGAACATGATGCTCTTCATCCGCAAGCCGCGCTCCGTCGATCCGAAGACCGCGATGCCGGACATGGACGTGACGGAAACGGACGGCCGCGACATGACGGCGTATCTTCTGACGCTCAAGTGAGACTCGCGCGCGCCATGCCCATCCTGTTGCTCATGCTCGCGTGTCATCGCGAGCAGCCCGCCTTCGGCAACGCGGAGCGCGGCAAGCAGCTCGTGTCGCAGTACGGCTGCAACGTCTGTCATGTCGTGCCGGGAATCGAAGGTCCGCGCGGGATGATCGGACCGTCGCTCGAGCACGTGGCGTCGCGGCCACGACTCAGCAACGACACGTTCGCGAACACGCCGGAGAACGTCGCGCGGTTCGTGCAGACGCCGGTGTCGCTCAATCCCGCGAGCTCGATGCCGCCGCTCAACATTCCGCCCGACGACGCGCGCGATCTCACCGCGTACCTGATGACGCTGCGATGAAACGACTCTGCGCGCTGCTGCTCTTCGCGACCGCTGCATTCGCGGATCGCCTGTACGTCACGAACGAGCGCGCGGGGACGATTCAACTCATCGACACCACGACCGATCGCGTCGTGACGACGTTCCGCATCGGCAATCGTCCGCGCGGCATGGCCGTGTCGCCGGACGGCACGAAGCTGTACGTCGCCGTGAGCTGGTGGCGCAACGGCAAGCCGCGCAGCGGCATCGAAGGCATCCGCACGCTCGACGCGCGCACGCTGAAGCTGCTGCGCGAGTTTCGCGCGGGGACGGATCCGGAGTGCGTCGCCGTCTCGCCGGACGGCAAGCATCTGTATCTATCGAACGAAGATGCCGGCACCGCGTCCGTGCTCGACGCCGCCAGCGGCAAGCCGCTGGCCACGCTCATCGTCGGCACAGAGCCCGAAGGCGTGACGGCGAGTCCCGATGGACGGTGGGTGTACGTGACCGCCGAGACGAGCAACGTGCTCACCGTGATCGACGCGAAGA
>DATELS010000104.1:0-4219 GCA_035276365.1 Thermoanaerobaculia bacterium | reverse complement strand
TCAGCAGATGGAAGAGCGCGCCGGCGCGAAGGTCATTCGCGCGCACGTGCCTCTGTCGGAGATGTTCGGCTACGCGACGCAGGTTCGTTCCATGTCGCAGGGCCGGGCCAGCTACACCATGCAGTTCCTGGCGTACGAGGCGGCCCCGAAGAACGTGGCCGAGGAAGTCATCGCCAAGAGCGGCGGAACCACACAGCGCGTTTGATATTGCGACTATTCAGTCGAGAGCAAAACGGAGGTTAGATCTCAATGGCTAAAGAGAAATTCGATCGCAGTAAGCCGCACGTGAACATCGGCACGATCGGTCACGTCGACCACGGCAAGACCACGCTGACGGCCGCCATCACCCGTATCCTCGCTTCGAAGGGCACCGCTTCGTTCGTGGCCTTCGACCAGATCGACAAGGCTCCGGAAGAGCGCGAGCGCGGCATCACCATCGCCACCGCGCACGTCGAGTACTCGACCGAGAAGCGCCACTACGCGCACGTCGACTGCCCGGGCCACGCCGACTACGTCAAGAACATGATCACCGGCGCCGCGCAGATGGACGGCGCGATCCTCGTGGTCGCCGCCACCGACGGCCCGATGCCGCAGACCCGCGAGCACATCCTGCTGGCCCGCCAGGTCGGCGTGCCGTACATCGTCGTCGCCCTCAACAAGGTCGACGCCGCCGATCCGGACCTCCTCGAGCTGGTCGAGATGGAGATCCGCGAGCTGCTCTCGAGCTACGAGTTCCCGGGCGATGACATTCCCATCATCCGCGTCTCGGCGCTGAAGGCGCTCGAGTCGGGCGATCACAACAGCGAGTGGGGCAAGAAGATCCTCGAGCTCATGGACGCGGTGGACAGCTACATTCCGCTTCCGGAGCGCGCGATCGACAAGCCGTTCCTGATGCCGGTCGAAGACATCTTCTCGATCTCGGGCCGCGGCACGGTCGTCACCGGCCGTATCGAGCGCGGCATCGTGAAGGTCGGCGAGGAAATCGAGATCGTCGGTCTGCGTCCGACCCAGAAGAAGGTCGTCACGGGCGTCGAGATGTTCCGCAAGCTCCTCGATCAGGGTCAGGCGGGCGACAACGTCGGCCTCCTGCTCCGCGGCGTGGAGCGCAAGGACGTCGAGCGCGGCCAGGTTTGCTCCAAGCCGGGCTCGATCACCCCGCACACGAAGTTCAAGGCCGAGGTCTACATCCTGACGAAGGAAGAGGGCGGCCGTCACACGCCGTTCTTCAACGGCTATCGTCCGCAGTTCTACTTCCGCACGACCGACGTCACGGGCACGGCGCAGTTGGCCGAGGGCGCGGAGATGGTCATGCCGGGAGACAACACGTCGCTGACCATCAACCTCATCGCGCCGATCGCGATGGAGAAGGGTCTGCGCTTCGCGATTCGTGAGGGCGGCCGCACGGTCGGCGCCGGCACGGTCACGGAAGTCATCGAGTAGCAATCCGATAGGGCGGCCACGTCGGCCGCCCTTACTGCTCTTTAAAGGTACAGAACCATGAT
This sequence comes from Thermoanaerobaculia bacterium, assembly GCA_035276365.1. GTDB lineage: Bacteria > Acidobacteriota > Thermoanaerobaculia > Gp7-AA8 > Gp7-AA8 > QHVT01. The sequence continues at coordinate 2,717 of DATELS010000104.1, read as the reverse complement.
GAACGAAAAGATCCGCATCCGACTCAAGGCTTACGACTACCGCGTGCTCGATCAGTCGACCTCCGAAATCGTCGACACGGCGAAGCGCACGGGAGCGAAGGTGGCGGGACCGATCCCTCTGCCGACGCAGATCTCCAAGTACACGGTTCTGCGCAGCCCGCACGTCGACAAGAAGTCGCGCGAGCAGTTCGAGATGCGGACGCACAAGCGCCTGCTCGACATTCTCGAGCCGACGACGCAGACGGTCGACGCGCTCATGAAGCTGGAGCTTCCGGCGGGCGTCGACGTCGAGATCAAGGCGTTCGGGAAGTAGCGCCTCATACACATGAACCCGCGCGAGCGGGTTCCAAGGTGGAAAGAACAGACAAATGGCTATCGAAGGAATCATTGGCAAGAAGGTCGGGATGACCCAGGTCTTCGCCGAAGACGGCGCGATCGTGCCGGTCACGGTCATCCAGGCCGGTCCCTGCCTCGTGGTCCAGAAGAAAACGACCGAGAAGGACGGCTATGACGCCGTGCAGATCGGTCTCGTGGAGAAGGTCTCGAACCGCCGCATCACCAGCGCCGTTCGCGGACACTTCGAGAAGGCCGGCGTGCAGCCGGTGAAGACGCTCGCCGAGGTGCCGTACAGCGGAGACGCGAACGTCGGCGACCGCGTGCAGGTCGACATCTTCAAGCCGGGCGACGCCATCGACGTCGTCGGGCAGTCGAAGGGCAAGGGCTATCAGGGCGTCGTCAAGCGTCACGGCTTCGCCGGCGGACGCGAGTCGCACGGCTCGATGTTCCACCGCGCTCCCGGCTCGATCGGCGCGTCGGCGTTCCCGTCGCGCGTCATGAAGGGCATGCGCATGGGCGGCCGCATGGGCGGCGGTCAGGTCACGGTGAAGAACCTTCGCGTGGCGAAGGTCGACGCCGAGAACAACCTGCTCTACATCCGCGGCGCCGTTCCGGGCGGCCGCAATGGCCTCGTCTTCGTGCAGTTTTCCAGAAACGGGAAGCGGGGTGAGTAGCCATGCCGACCATTGACATCAAGAACTGGGACAACAAGAAGGTCGGTTCGGTGGAGCTGCCGGACGACATCTTCGCGTATCCGTACAAAGAGCATCTCGTGCACGAGGCGGTGCGCAACTACCTCGCCGGTCTCCGGCAGGGAACGCACAAGACCAAGACGCGCTCCGAGGTCTCGGGCTCCGGAAAGAAGCCCTTCCGGCAGAAGGGCACGGGCCGCGCGCGTCAGGGCGGCAACCGTCCGCCGATCCATCGTCACGGCGGCACCGTCTTCGGTCCGCAGCCGCGCGACTACTCGTACAAGATGAACACGAAGGAGAAGAAGGCGGCGCTCAAGTCGGCTCTCTCCCGTCGCGTGAAGGAAGGGAAGTTCGTCGTCGTCTCCGACATGTCGGTGGACGAAGCGAAGACCAAGGCGTTTGCGCTGAAGGTCGCGGGCATCGGCGTCGACGGGAAGGCACTTCTCATCGACACGATGGAGAACACCAACGCGGTGCTCGCCTCGCGCAACAACCCGAAGCTGCAGTTCGTCGATGCGCTGCACGTCAACGTGTACGACGTCGTCAACAGCCGCTATGTCGTTCTGAGCCAGGCCGCGCTCGATCGTCTGACGGAGGCACTCAGCAATGAACGCTAATCAGATCATCCGCCGCCCGCTCGTCACCGAGAAGTCGACGCTCCTTCGCGAGAACGACAACGTGCTCGCCTTCGAGGTCGACTCGAACGCGAACAAGATCGAAGTGAAGAAGGCCGTCGAAGAGCTGTTCAAGGTGAAGGTCGAAGAGGTCCGCCTCTTCAACGTTCGCGGAAAGATGAAACGCATGGGCCGCTTCGCCGGCAAGCGCCGCGACTGGCGCAAGGCGTACGTGCGGCTCAAGGACGGGGAGAAAGCGCCCGAGTTCATCGAAGGCGTGTAGTCCCTACAGCCGATAAAAGAGAAAACTATGGCTACCAACAAATACAAGCCGACTTCGCCGGGCATCCGGTTCCAGTCGCATGCGTCGTTCCAGGACATCACCAAGACGACGCCGGAAAAGGCCCTCACCAAGGGCAAGCCGAAGACCGGCGGCCGGAACAGCAAGGGACGCATCACCTCCCGCTTCATCGGCGGCGGTCACAAGCAGAAGTACCGCGACATCGATTTCAAGCGCGACAAGCGCGGGATTCCCGCGAAGGTCGCGGCCATCGAGTACGACCCGAACCGCACCGCGCACATCGCGCTGCTCCATTACGTCGACGGCGAGAAGCGTTACATCCTCGCTCCGAACGGTCTGGCGGTCGGCACGACGATCACCGCCGGCGAGGACGCCGACATCCTGGTGGGCAATGCCCTGCCGCTGGCGAAGATCCCTCTCGGCACGGTGATTCACAACGTCGAGCTGAAGGAAGGCAAGGGCGGCCAGATGGTCCGTTCCGCCGGCGTCGGCGCGCAGCTGATCGCTCGCGAGGGCGACTGGGCCACGCTGCGTCTCCCCTCAGGCGAGATGCGCAAAGTCCACGTCCGTTGCTACGCCACGATCGGTCAGGTCGGCAATCTCGAGCACGAGAACGTGTCGATCGGCAAGGCCGGCCGTACCCGTCACCTCGGCAAGAAGCCGCACAACCGCGGCGTTTCCATGAACCCGGTCGATCACCCGCTCGGCGGTGGTGAAGGCAAGACCTCCGGCGGCCGTCACCCGGTCAGCCCGTGGGGCCAGCCCACCAAGGGC
>DATELS010000103.1:0-3845 GCA_035276365.1 Thermoanaerobaculia bacterium | reverse complement strand
CCACCGGACCAGGTCGTGTACACGAAGAAGAGGAAGAGCGACACGAGCGCGTGCAGGATCAGCGTGCCGCGACGCGCGAAGAGAAACGCGAGGAACGGCAGGAACCAGAAGAAGTAGTGCGGCCCGAAGCCGGAGCCGAGGAAGAGGACGATGAGATAGATGAGGCAAATGACGCGCGGCAGGCGCTCATCCTCGATCGTCCCGCGGCGCAGCTCCGCGATCCACACCGCGAACACCGCGATGATCAACAGCGGCGTCACGAAGCGCGCGGGATCGCCGTGGAAGAGATTCGGGATGAGCAGCCCCGCGATGCGCAGCAGCAGCGGCAGTCCCCAACCCGCCTTCCATCCCGTGTAGCCGAAGATGTTCTTCAGCACGACGGGTCCCGTCACGAGCACCGCGGGTAGAAAAATCGCCGCGCCGGTGACCGCGGCGCCGGTCGTGAAGCGCACGCGCTCGCGCCAGCCTTTCGACGCGAGCAACATCAGCGGCAGCGCGGCCAGCGCGATGATCTTGATGCCCGTCGCGGCGCCGAGGAGGACGCCGGCGATGAGAGGCTGACGCTCGATCAGCGCGAGCATCGCCAGCACGATGAACATCGTCATCGTCGGATCGGAGTTGCAGTGAAACGCGGAGATGAAGATCGCCGCGGGCGAGAGAAAGAAGACGATCGGGATGAAGTGCGATTGCGCGCCGAGCTTCCGTGCGGCGCGGGCGAGGGCGAACATCGTCACGACGTCGGCGATGCTCTGCAGTCCGCGGAACGCGTCGTAGAACTTCAGCCCGAACTGCGCGCCGACGTGAGATGTCAGCCGCGCGATCGCCAGCGAAAACGGCGGATGATTGATGAGCGGCGAGACGAGGTACGAACGCAGCACGCCGAAGCGCTCGACGTACTGGACATGGCGAGTCCACCAGAACGAGTCCGAGCTGCCGACCGACGTCGCGATCTGCAGGATGCGCAGGACGCTGCCGGCGACGAGCGCGGCCAGGAACATCCCGCGCTCCGACCACCATTGCCGCGCGTTGAACGTCATCCGGAGCGCGATCTTACAGGCTCGCCGCCTCTACCGGACGTAGCTGTTTTGCCGCTCCCGTTTTCCCTCTGATATCGTCCCCGCTCCTCAGCGCCTCGGAATATCCGACGTTCCCGAGCCGCTTTGGGCGTTCCGCTATGGCAAAGAACCTCGTCATCGTCGAGTCTCCCGCGAAAGCGAAGACCATCAACAAGTTCATCGGCAAGGACTACGTGGTCAAGGCCTCGGTCGGCCACGTGCGCGATCTGCCGAAGAGCGAGCTCGGTGTCGACGAGTCGACGTTCCTGCCGAAGTACGAGGTGCTCGAGGGGAAAGAGAAGGTCGTCAGCGAGCTCAAAGCCGCCGCGAAGAAGGCCGACATGATCTACATCGCGTCGGACCCTGATCGCGAGGGTGAGGCCATCGGCTGGCACGTCATGAACCTCCTCGGCGGCGACTCGAAGAAAGTTCGCCGCATCCTCTTCCACGAAATCACGAAGAACGCGGTGCGCAAGGCGATCGAAGCGCCGGGTGACATCGACATGAACAAGGTGAACGCGCAGCAGGCGCGTCGCGTGCTCGATCGCCTCGTCGGCTACAAGATTTCCCCGCTGCTGTGGGACAAAGTGCGCCGCGGCCTCTCCGCGGGACGCGTGCAGTCGGTGGCGATGAAGATGATCGTCGACCGCGAGGACGAGATCAAAGCGTTCGTGCCTGTCGAGTACTGGACGTTCGGCGCGCGCCTCAGCGGCTCCGTGCCGCCGCCGTTCCTGGCGAAGCTGACGAAGATCGACGGCAAGAAGGCCGACGTTCCGAACGAGGAGCTCGCGCGGAAAATCGAGGCGGCGTTGAAGAGCGGCAAGTACGTCGTCACGGAAGTGGCGCGCAAGGAACGCAAACAAAGCGCGGCGCCGCCGTTCATCACTTCGACGCTGCAGCGCACGGCGTACAACCGCTTCAAGTGGCCGGTGAAGCGGACGATGCAAGTCGCGCAGAAGCTGTACGAGGGCAAGGAGCTCGGCGACTTCGGCTTCGCGGGTTTGATCACGTACATGCGTACGGACTCGGTGCGCATCAGCGACGACGCGATCGCTGAAGTACGACGTTATATCGGCGCGAAATATGGCGACGATATCCTTCCCGAGAAACCGAACACATATCGTGTCAAAAAAGCTGCACAGGCTCAGGAAGCGCACGAGGCCATCCGTCCGACGTCGATGGATCTCGACCCCGAGAAGATCAAGGACTTCCTGACGCGCGAGGAGTACGCGCTCTACAAGATGATCTGGGACCGCTTCGTCGGCTCGCAGATGAAGCCGGCACTGTTCGACGTCACCGACGCGGACATCACGGTCGGCAACCTCACGCTCCGCGCGTCGGGCGAAGTGCTCAAGTTCCCCGGCTTCCTGGCGATCTTCCAGGATGCGCCCGGCGAAGACGAGGACGAAGAAGCGGCGAACGAGAAGAAGAACGAGAAGGCGCTGCCGCCGCTCAACGAAGGCGACGTCCTCGAGCTCCTCGAGTTGGACACGAAGCAGAACTTCACGCAGCCGCCGCCGCGCTACACGGAAGCGACGCTCGTGAAGGCGCTGGAAGAGAACGGCATCGGACGCCCGTCGACGTACGGCGCGATTCTGACGACGATCCAGGCGCGCGACTACACGTACAAGCACGACGGCAAGTTCCACCCCACCCACCTCGGCGCGCTCGTGGTGAAGCTGCTCAAGCAGTCCTTCGGCGACATCATCGACGAGGGCTACACCGCGCGGCTCGAAGAGGAGCTCGACGAGGTCGAAGACGGCAAGATCGAGTGGACCGCGCTCATGAAGGAGTTCTCCGGCAAGTTCAACGCGGATCTCGATCGCGCGGCGACGGAGATGACGCAGGTCAAGGGCACGGGTCTCGAGACCGACGAGAAGTGCGAGAACTGCGGCTCGCCGATGGTCATCAAGTTCGGCCGCTTCGGCGAGTTCCTCGCCTGCTCGAACTATCCCGAGTGCAAGACGACGAAGGAGATGCCGAAGGGCGACGCGGCGGAAGCGACGTCGGACGACGAGCAGATCATCTGCGACAAGTGCGGCAAGCCGATGCAGCTCAAGCGCTCGCGCTTCGGACAGTTCTTCGCGTGCACGGGCTATCCCGACTGCAAGAACACAAAGGATCCGAAGCTGATGAAGGCGACGGCGAATCTACCGTCGGAGCCGCAGCCGCCATGCGAGAACTGCGGCAAGGAAATGGTGCTGAAGAGCGGCCGCTACGGCCCGTTCTATTCGTGCTCCGGCTATCCGGACTGCAAGACGATCCGCAAGATCGGCCGCAAGTCCGCGCCGCCGAAGCCGACCGGCGTGAAGTGCCCGAGCTGCGGCGAGGGCGAGCTCGTCGAGCGCATCTCGCGCCGCGGCGTGTTCTTCTCGTGCAATCGCTATCCGAAGTGCGAGTTCACGCTGAACAATCGCCCGGTGCCGCGCGCATGCCCGAAGTGCCACGCGCCGTATCTCCTCGAGAAGGAGACGAAGCGCGAAGGTCACATCGAGTACTGCAACAACGCCGAGTGCGACTATCGCGCGCCGATCACGGCGCCGGCAGCGGCGACGGTCTAACGCACCGCGCGCCGCTTGCCTTTCGTCCCGACGACGAAGAGATGTCCCGCGTTCTGCGTGTAGATGCGGCCGTCGCTGCCGAGGGACAGCGGCGTGTATGCGGCGCCCAACGCGAGCTGCAGGAAGATGCGGTCGCGCAGACCGCCGCCCTGATTGATCGCGTAGAGTGAGCCGTCTTCGCTGTTGACGTAGACCACGCCGCGCGCGTCGACCGCGAGCGCATTCACGC
>DATELS010000102.1:0-9062 GCA_035276365.1 Thermoanaerobaculia bacterium | reverse complement strand
TCGGGATCGCGATGGAAGAGGTCCTTGTGCAGACCGCCTTCGATGAAGTGCGACTGCTTCACGCCGGGGCACGCGTCGACGAGCTCCTGCGCCATCGAGCACGGGCAGACTTCGTCCGCGAGTCCGTGCAGCACGAGCAGCGGCACCTGCAGCTTCTTGATCACAGTGAGCGTGTCGAAGAGATTGCCGGCGAAGAGATGCAGCGGCAGGCGCGGATGCAACGCGCGCGTGATCTTCGGGAGCGACGTGAACGTCGACTGCAGAATCAGTCCGTCGAATGGATGTCGGCGAATGACTTGCGCCGCGACCGCGCCGCCGAGGGAGTAGCCGTAGAGAACGGAGGGGAGATCCTTCGGACGAATCTTGTCGTGAAAGCGCGCGGCGGTGATGCCGTCCGAGACGACGCCGCCGAACGACGCAATGCCGGTGCTCTGGCCGAAGCCGCGATAGTCGAAGAAGAGAACACTGAATCCCGCGTTGAGAAGATGCGGAATCACATCCGCGCTCGTCGTGAGATTGCCCGTGTTGCCGTGACAGAACACGCCGCTCGCGACCGGCTTCGGCGAGCGGCAGTACCACGCCTGCAGCAGCTCTCCGTCCGGCGTCTCGATCCAGCGCTCTTCGACCGCGCCGTCCGGGATGCCGTAGTCCTTCGGATTCCAACTGATGACCGGATCGCGCGAGGGGCAGAAGAGCTGTGTGCGGCGATAGACGCGGCGTCCGATGTCCGCCGCGAGCGCCGCGCCGACGAGCATCGGCAGCGCCATTCCGCTGCCGAGGGGCTGCTTCTTCTTGCGACGGCGCATGGTTAAGGATACGCCCGGAGCAATTCCTTTGCCGTGCTACAGTCCGGCGACTCGTGAGCTTCGTCGAATCGCGCGCGCGCGTCCGCTACAAAGAGACCGATCAGATGGGCATCGCTCATCACTCGAACTACGTCGTGTGGTTCGAGATCGGACGTACGGACTTGTGTCGCGCGGCGGGCATTCCGTACTCCGTCGTCGAGTCGCGCGGCTACATCCTCGTCGTCACGGAGATCGGCTGCCGCTATCGCACGCCGTTTCGTTACGACGAGGAAGTGTTGATCCGCACGTCGCTCGCGCAGCTCGCGAGTCGCGCGATGAAGTTCAGCTACGAGTTGTATGACGGCGAGGGACGCGAAGTGCGCGCGAGCGGATTCTCGTCGCACTTGTGGCTGGAGAGAGAGTCGCGCAAGCCCGTGCGCGCGCCGGAAGACGTGATGGTCGCGTTCGCGCCGTTTCTTACAACTTCATGAAGCCGCCCTTGAGCGCGGCGTCGGGGTTCGCGGCAAACGTGCGTTTGTTGTCTTCGTTGGAGAAGTAATAGATCTTGTTCTTGTACTCGAACGTCGGCGTGGCGGCGCGGATGGAGATCTTGCTGCCGTCGATCGGATCCATGGCGATGGCCGGCGAGAACGGCAGCGACGCCCTCAACTTCTCATCCTCGGGCGAGAAGACGATCGGCGTCGCGGTCTCCCACGGCATGGCCTTCGGCTTCGGCGGCGGCGCCTCGTCGGAGAGCATCGGCGGCGGATCGAGCGTCGCGGGACGCGCGGGGACGGTCGTGATCGTCTGCGGCGCGGCGGCGCTCGCCTGCGCCTGTTTGGCGGCGGGAGCGGAGTCACACGCCGCGAGCGCGGCAACGGCGAGAAGAACGAGGCAACGCTTCATTCGTACTTCATTTCTGCGAATGGCGCGCCAGAGGTTGGATGGTGCCCGGGACTGGAATCGAACCAGCACCCCCTTGCGAGGACAGGCTTCTGAGACCTGCGCGTCTACCAATTCCGCCACCCGGGCTGAGGGTTCGCGATTGTAGTGGCTGGCGGGGGAATGTCAATTGCGTGCGTGATATTCCGAAACGAAACGACTATTCTTTTCGAGTCGACACACATCGATGACTTCCGCCCCGCCTGACGTGATCCGCGCCGTGTCTCCCGAGAAACTTTCGAACGAGGTCTGGAACCTTCCGAATGCGCTGACGCTGCTGCGCATCTTCCTCGTGCCGTTTCTCGTCGTCGTGCTGCTGACGAAATTCACGGGACGCGAGTACGTCGGCCTGGCGATTTTTCTCGTCGCCGCGCTGACCGATTTCTTCGATGGCTGGCTCGCGCGCCGCCGCAATCAGACGACGCGCCTGGGCGCACTCCTCGATCCGATCGCGGACAAGCTGCTCATGTCGGCCGCATTCATCTCGCTCGTGGAGATGGACCCGACGCACGTGCCGGCGTGGATGGTGGTGATCATCATCGGACGCGAGTTCGCGGTCTCGGGTCTGCGTTCGATCGCCGCGCAACAGGGCGTGACGATCGCGGCGTCGCCGCTGGGGAAGGGGAAGATGATCTCGCAGGTGGTCGCGATCTCTCTCCTGATCCTTGGTTATGAATTGGGCGAGTTGCGACGCACGGGCACCGTCGCGTTGTGGGCGGTCATGCTCTTCGCGCTCGCCTCGGGCGTCGACTACTTCATCAAGTTCGCGCGCGCGGTCATCTACGATCAGCCGGCGAGCAGGCGATAGACGTCGTTCTTCCGCATCCCGAATTTCTCGGCGACGGCTTTGACCGCGTCGTTGCGGCGCATCCCGCTCTCGCGCAGGCGATCGAACTCGGCGCGCAGTTCCTCGGTTGAGACTTCCGCTGCTGCTTTGGCCGTGGCGCCGAAGACGAGCGTGATCTCGCCGTGCACGCGCTCGCGTTCCCGCAACGTCGCGAGCACCTCGGAGATCGTTCCGCTGACGAGCTCCTCGTGCAGCTTCGTGAGCTCGCGCGCGACGGTGACGTCGGCGTCGCCCAACACTTCGAGCGCGTCTTCGAGCGATGCGATCACGCGCTCCGGCGACTCGTACACGATGACCGTGTGGCCGAGCTCCGCGGCACGGCGATAGAAGTCGAGGCGCTCGCCCTGTCGATGCGGGGTGAAGCCGAGGAAGGTGAAGGGAAGGGGAGCGATGCCGCTGGCGGCGAGGGCGAGCACGCCCGCGAACGGACCGGGCACCGGCTCGACGACGATGCCGCGCTCGCGCGCGAGACGCACGATGCGATAGCCGGGATCGGACACGACGGGCATACCGGCGTCGCTCACGAGCGCGAGGGTCTCGCCGCGCTCGATGCGCTCGATGAGCCCCGGCGCCTTCTCGTCTTCGTTGTGCTCGTGATAGCTGTCGGTCGGGCGATCGATGCCGAAGTGGGTGAGGAGCTTGCGCGTGTGCCGCGTGTCCTCGCAGAGGATGAGGTCCGCGGACTTCAGCGCGGCGATCGCGCGGGGAGACATGTCCGCGAGATTGCCGAGGGGCGTGCCGACGAGGACGAGCTTGGCGGGCATCAGGCGATCGTACCGTTCCGCAAAACAAAACTCCGCGCGAGCAGGATCGCTGCGCTCGACGCCACGTTCAGCGACTCCACCCGCCCGGTCATCGGAATCGCGAGCTTCGTCGCCGTCGCCAGAATCGCGTGCGACACGCCCGCGCCCTCGTTCCCGAACACGAGAATCGCGTCGCGCGACGGCGGATCGATCGCCGCACCGGCCATCGCCGTCGCGAACACACGCGCGTCACTCGGCAACGCATCGAGCGAGGCGACAGCCACGTTCAGAATTGCGCCGGCCGAGGCGCGGATGGCTTTCGGAGAAAAGGGATCGGCGCAGCCGGGCAAGAGCAGCACGCCCGCCGCATCGAACGCCGCCGCGAGACGCACGATCGTCCCGACGTTTCCCGGATCCTGTACCGCATCGAGCGCGATCGCGATCGTGTCGCGTCGCGCGAGGATGGACTCCGCGTTCGCACGCGGGCGCTCGAACAGGCCGATCGTGTTCTGCGGACTGCGCGTCTCCGCGAGCGCGTCGAAGACGTCGTTGCTCACGTCCACTCCGCGCGCGATCACCGCGATCGGACGCCAGCCCGCGGCGAGCGCATCGCTCACCGCCTTCGGTCCCTCGATCGCGATCTCATCCGCGTGCTCGCGAATCGCCGCGCGGATGCGCTTCACCAGCGCGTTGTGCCGGCTGCTGATGATTCCCATAGAATGCGCGGCCGATGATACTGAAGCTCATCAAAGCAGGAATGGCGTCGACGGCATCCGCGTGGTCGGCGGTGTGGACGTTTCCCAGCATCCTTCTCTCGGCCTTCATCATCGCGTGGGGCGCGGAGGCGGCGCAGTTCCTGATCTCGCAGGGGCTGGCACTAGCGATTCTCGCGTGGCTTCAGACGCTGCCCGAGTTCGCGGTGGAAGCCGTCATCGCGTGGAACGCGGGCAAGGATCCGTCGCAGACGCATCTCGCGATCGCGAACTTCACCGGCAGTCTCCGCCTCCTCGTCGGCCTCGGCTGGCCGATGATCTACTTCGTCGCCGCGGCGTTCGGGTGGAAGCGCGCCGGACGCAAGTTCGTGGAGATGAAGCTCGAGGACGAGCACTCGGTCGAAGTCTTCGGCCTTTTCCTCCCGATCCTCTACTTCACGTTCATCTGGTGGAAAGGGACGCTGTCCGTCTGGGACGCGATTCCGCTGAGCGCTTTCTACTTCCTGTATCTCTTCGTGCTGTGGAAGATCCCGCCGCGCGAGGAGACCGAAGAGTCGCTCGAAGACCTCGGCACCGTCCCGCGGAAGATCCTCTCGCTCGAGCCGCGCATGCGGAACGCGGCGATCTGGGCGCTCTTCATCGCCGGCGGATTGATCCTCTACTTCTCCGCGCATCCGTTCCTCAACTCCATGCTCGCCATCGCGAACACGATGGGCGTCTCGACGTTTGTCTTCGTGCAGTGGGTGGCGCCGTTCCTGTCCGAGTTCCCGGAGAAGCTGAGCGCGTTCTACTGGGCGAGGAAAGTGTCTACGGCCAGTGTCGCGCTGATGAACATGGTCTCGTCGAACATCAACCAGTGGAGCATCCTCTCGGCGATGATCCCGGTGCTGTTCGTGATCAGCGCGGGCGAGATCAAGCCGCTGGTCTTCGACGACTTTCAGAAGCACGAGATCATCCTCACGATCCTGCAGTCGCTCCTCGGATTTTTGCTGCTCCTCAATCTGCAGCTCGTGATGTGGGAGGCGGCGATTCTCTTCGTGTTCTGGCTCGTGCAGTTCTGCGTGCCGCCGATTCGCGAGGAGATGATCTGGGTCTACGCCGGGTGGTGCGCGTTCGAGGTGATCAAGCTGTTGATCGCCGGCGAGGCGCCCGCGGCATGGGTGGGACTGCGTCGAACGTGGGCGCGCCGTTTCCCCGACGCGGCGGAAGGGTGATACAACTCGATCTTTGGCCATGACCACGACCACCACCCGCCCGACGATCCGGTTCTCCGAGCGCGTGACGGCGATGCAGGAGTCGCCGACGCTCGCGGTGCTGAATCGCGCGACCGCGCTGATCGCGCAGGGTGTGGACGTCGTGGACTTCGGTCCGGGCGAGCCGGACTTCGCGACGCCGCATGCGGTCGCGGAGGCGGGCAAGCGCGCGATCGATCGTGGCTTCACGAAGTACACGAACGCGAGCGGCACGAAGGCGCTGCGCGAGGCCATCGCCGCCCGCTACAACCGCCGCTACAACCTCGGACTCACTCAGGAAAACATCATCACCGGCTGCGGCGGCAAGCAGGAGCTGTTCAACGTCGCGCTCGCGCTCGTGCGTCCCGGCGATGAAGTGATCATCCCGTCGCCGTACTGGGTGAGCTTTCCCGATCAAGTCGAGTTCGCGGGCGGCAAGGCCGTGTTCGCGCAGGCGTCGGCGCGCAATCACTTCCGTCCGACCATGGCGGACATCGAAGCCGTTGCCAGCGACCGCACGCGCGGCGTGATCCTCAACTCGCCGTGCAATCCGACCGGCGCCGTGATCCGCGAGGCGGAGCTGGCGAAGATCATCGAGTGGTGCGCGTCGCGCGACGCGTTCCTCGTCTTCGACGAGACGTACGAGCTGTTCGTCTACGCGGGCAACGAGCATGTGTCGGCGGTGCGCTGGTTCGATCGTTACCCGGAGACGGTGATCGTCGTGAACTCGATGTCGAAGACGTTCGCGATGACCGGCTGGCGCCTCGGCTACTGCGTCGCGCATCCGGAGATCATCGCCGCGGCGGGCAAGATTCAGAGTCACTCGACGTCGAACCCGAGCACGATCGCGCAGCACGCGGCGCTCGAGGCCTTGCGCGGCGTCGACGAGGACGTGCAGCGGATGTACGACGCGTACTGCGAGCGCCGCGCGTGGCTCGTGCAGGCTCTGAACGAAGTGCCGGGCATCGGCTGCGCGGATCCGGACGGCGCGTTTTACGTCTTTCCCAACATCAGCGCGTACTTCGGCAAGGCCGGAATCACGGACTCGCAGTCGTTCGCGAATTTCCTCCTCGACGAGGCGCGCGTCGCGGTCGTGCCGGGCGGCGCATTCGGCGCGGACGACTTCGTCCGCATCAGCTACGCGACGTCGATGGAGCGCATCCGCGAAGGCGTGGCGCGCATCGACGCGGCGGTGCGCAAGCTCGTGTAGGGCTCGGCTGGAATCTCGCCGAAGTCCCGCCCGTTCCGACTCGCGATCCATCCCACACAGTCTTTGAAGGAGATCTCGTGAACAAGACCATTTCGATTCTCGCCGCGCTCGGTTTCGCGGCGATGGCGGTCGCGCAGGAAGCGAAGCCTGCGACTCCGGCCGCCGATCCGGTCGTCATCGCCGCGGGCGATCTGTCGATCACGCAGTCGGAGTTCGAGAGCGCGGTGAAGACGCTCCCGGCCGAGTATCAGCAGTACGCGCAGGGTCCGGGCAAGAAGCAGTTCGCCGAGGACTATCTGCGGATGAAGATGCTGTCGGCGCAGGGGACGAAGGCCGGTCTCGACAAGGACCCGGCGATCACCCGCCAGCTCACGCTGATGCGCGAGAACCTCATCGCGCAGGCGCAGATGAAGAAGATCGAGTCGGACATCGTGCTCACCGACGAGGACCTCAAGAAGGTGTACGACGCGAACAAGGACTCGTACGAGCAGGTGAAGGCGCGCCACATCCTCATCGCGTTCAAGGGCAGCCCGGCCGCGCAGTCGGGCAAACCGGAGCTGACCGAGGAGCAGGCGAAGGCGAAGGCGGAAGATCTGCGCAAGCAGCTCGTCGCCGGCGCGTCGTTCGAAGAACTGGCGAAGAAGGAATCCGACGACACCGGATCCGGCAGCCAGGGCGGCTCCCTCGGCGAATTCAACAAAGGACAGATGGTCCCCGAGTTCGAGAAGGCCGCGTTCGAGGCGAAGCCGGGCGAGCTCACGCCGGTCGTGCGCACGCAGTTCGGCTACCACATCATCAAAGTCGACGAGCACTCGTACACGCCGTTCGCGCAAGTGCAGCCCGTGATCGAGAAGCAGGAGCGCCAGAACCGCCTGCAGGCCGCGCTGGAGAAGATGAAGACCGACGCGAAGGTGACGTTCAACGACGCGTACTTTGCGCCGCCCGCACCGCCGACGCCGCCTCCGACCGCGGAGCCGGCGAAGAAGCCGGAAGAGAAACAGCAGTAATCGAATTCGAGGGGCGTCGCAAGACGCCCCTCATGCTATCTTCCCGCTCGCATGGAGATTCCGTCGAAGGTCTCGATCTTCAACCGCACGCTGGAGATCAAAGGGAAGCCCGGGACGCTGGTCGCGATCAGCGAGGAAGGCTATTACGAGATCGTCATGGAAGTGCAGCAGCGCAATCACACGGTGCTGTTTCCGATCGGCGAGACGGTGCTGATCTTCAACGAGGCGCTGCCCGCGATCTCCGCCGACTTCGAAGTCGAGCGCTGACGCTTCAGCCGTAGCGCGAGAGCTTGCGCGGACAGCCGGGATGCAGCCGGCGCGCGTGCCGCGCGAACAATCCACGAATGCGATTGGCGGGCGAGATGCGCAGCGCATCGATGCACGCCGCGTAGTGATAGAGCTCGGAGCTGAGGGACGCCACGAGTTGCGCGCTCTCCGGCACGGCGATCTCACCCGCCGCGCGAAATCCGGAGAGAAACGCGCCCTGCACGGTGCCGTACTGCGCGCGTGACGTCGCTTCTCCCGCGAAGTAGAGACGATCGCCGATCGGCTCCGCGAGCGCGTCCATGTCCGCGCCGCGGCCGCACGCGGAGATGTACGAGTACGAGCCGCGCGCGAACGGATCCGACGCCCAACGCGTGACGAGATAGTCCTCCGGCTCCTGCGCGCGGCGTCCGAACATCGTCCGCAGCACGGCCATCGCCTCATCGACCCAATGCTCATCTGGCTCGTCTTCGAGCGCGCGCGCGTACGCGCCGGAGTTGAATGCGATGAGCACCGGCTCGCGCAGATGTTTGTAGAGGTTGAAGAAGAGCGCCCAGCGTCCCGTGGTCTCGCCCGCGTATTCGAGCCACTCGCTCGCCGCGGGCCAGAAGCGGCTGCGGAAGCGCATCGCGAGCTTGTTGAGCACGCCCATGCCGAGGCCGCGGAGCGCATCGGATTTCGCAGGCGGCAGCGGGGGAACGAATTCGATGCTGCCGCTTTGGAGGACGCCGAGGGGAAGAGTGAGGATCGCGACGTCGCCTTCGAAGGTCGTGCGATTCGTGATGATGCGTACGCCGCGCTCGTCGTGCTCGACGCGCGTGATGACGTGTTCCAGCTCGACGTCGAGTCCGCGCGCGAGCTTGCGCGGCAGTTCGTCGAAGCCGCCGGGGAAGAGGCGATCCCCTTCGCCAAAATCGGCGAAGTCGTACCACTCGGCCAGGCACATGTCCTCGACGTCGGTCGCGTACTCCTGCTCGATCGTCGCGTGCAGATAGTGCCGGACGTTGTGCTCCATCTCCGGCGTCCAGGTCTGCCGCGCGAATGTCGCCTCGAGCGCGGCGCCGAGCGACGTGCCGGGGCCGAACGCGTCGGCGTCGGCGACGAGTTGATCGACGAGCAGCTCCGTGCGACGCCGCACCGCCGCCCACGCGCGCGGGAGCATCTCGTGGCCCGCGGCGTCGTAGACGTGCGATGGCGCGTCGTAGTCGGCCGGCGTCGTGCGCACGCGCAGATCGCGCGCGAGCGCGAGCAGCGGATTCGTGCTCGCGCGATTCAGCCAGGTCGCGCCGACGTCGATCGGAATGCCGCGCCACGCGTGA
>DATELS010000101.1:0-8944 GCA_035276365.1 Thermoanaerobaculia bacterium | reverse complement strand
CCGATTGCGTCGCCGCGCACCGAGAACGTGTCGTGGTCACCGATCGCCGGATCGTAGAAGCCGATGTAGCCGCCGGTGTTGATGCCGAACGACTTCAGCGTCGCGCCGTCCGCGCCGATGGTGCCGAGGAAGTCGTTGCGGGCGCCGACTTCATCGGTGTCGCGCGTGCCCGTGAAATAGAGCGGCAGCACGAAGTTCGACACCCGGATACCGTCGATCAGATACGTCTCCGCCTGCACCGCGTCGCACATCTCGAACCAGTGGAAGACCTCGCGGTTCTCGCTCGGATGCGGACCCATGACGAGCAGGTTGCACTCCGGATCCGCGATCAGCTCGAGCGCCTCGTGCGAGAGCGTCACCGTGCCCTGCGGATCGCCGACCTGCTTCGCGATGTCGAGGAAGACGAAGCCGAACGGGATGCCGCGGTTGTTGTTGAAGTGATACCCGATCGCGCCCGGCAGGTCCGACTTGTTCCACACGTACAGCACGGCGTCGCCGCGCATGTCCGGCACATTCAGCTTGTCGGGATCCTGAACGCTCCGTCCTTCCAGACGCAGCGTGGCGGACATGCCCCAGTACGGCGCGAAGTCTTCATGGATCTGACGGTTGATGGCGCGGATCGCTTGCTGCAAATCGGCATCGGCGAGCTCGCCGTCCGAGTGATTCACGACGGAAATGATCATGGACGCTCCTCCTCCTGGCTTTGACTCCGTAGAGAGACGCACCTGCCGGATTTCCTGCTGCGTTACGATCGATCGTGAATGGGTAGTGGCGGCGGAAGCGAAATCGTTTCACTCGACGCGCGTGAAATTCACGTGTGGGTCGCGCGGACGGACGCTGATGTCCGCGAGCTCGCGCGCATCCTGAGCGACGACGAGCGCGATCGCGCCGCACGATTTCGCTTCGAGGACGATCAACGGCGCTCAATCGTCGCGCGCGCCACACTGCGGACTTTGCTCGCGCGGTATCTCGATCGCGATCCGCATCAGCTTCACTTCACGCTCGGACCGCAAGGCAAGCCCGCGCTCGCGACGAGCGAGATCGAGTTCAATGTCAGCCATTCCGGCGAGTACGTGTTGCTCGCGTTCGCGCGCGAGTCGCCGGTCGGCGTCGACGTCGAAACCGAGAAGCGCACGAGCGACATGCTCGCCATCTCCGAGCGCTACTTCTCACCCGCGGAAGCGGAGGAGGTGCGCAATGCGAGCAACATCGCCGCCGCGTTTTACAAAACGTGGACGGCGAAGGAGTCGGTGATCAAAGCCGCGGGCGGCGGTCTCAGTATCGACCTCACATCCTTTCGCGTCACGCCTTCATCGACATTCACGCGCGTCGAGAGCGATCTTCTCGCCGAGTGGTCCGTGCAAATGCTCCCTTCGCCGGGCGATGGCTATCATGCCGCGGTCGCCGCGCGCGGCAGCGACTGGACGACGATCGTGCGCGTACACTAATCACCTATGAACGACACGCGCATCCGCGGCGCCGGCGGCACCGAAGGCGGCCTCGGCACGTTCTTCCTCGGATTCGTCATGGCCGTCGCGGGCGGCTATCTGCTCACGAATCAAGTCACGGTCACGAGCAGCGGCTGGCGCCTGTGGGGACACAACGCGTTCGGTCTGTCGCTCCTGCCGTTCGTCATCGGCATCGCCTTCCTCTTCTTCAACGGCAAATCGATCATCGGATGGCTGCTGACGATCGCGGGCGCGGTGATCATCTTCGTCGGCATCCTGACCAACCTCGAGATCTACTTTCAGCCGACGAGTCTCTTCAACACGCTGCTCATGCTCGTGCTGCTGCTCGGCGGCATCGGCCTCGTCGCGCGCTCGCTGCGTCCGCGCTCAGCGTAGACTTAGCGCGAAAACCCATGGTGAGCGGAACGCCTGCCGACCTCGGCCCCGGCGCGCTCCTCGACGGGAAGTACGAGATCCTCGGACTCCTCGGTGCGGGCGGGATGGGGGAGGTGTACAAGGCGCGCCACCTCCACCTCGGCGCGTTCCGTTGCATCAAGATCGTGAAGTCGTCGCTCATGGCCGACGACGCGTATCGCCAGCGCTTTCTGCGCGAGGCGCGGCTCGCGACGCAGATCCATCATCCGAACCTCGCCGTCGTTCACGACTTCTCCATCCTCGGCGACGGCATGAGCTACATGGTCACGGAGTACATCGACGGCACGACGGTGCGTCAGTGGGAGACGGCGAACGGACGTTTTCCGCTCGCGCTCGCGGTGGAGGTCGCGCTGCAGGTGCTAAACGGGCTCGATCACATTCACCGCCGCGGTCTTCTGCATCGCGACATCTCCGCGGACAACGTGATGCTCGCGTTCGATGCGGACGATCACCTCGTCGTGAAGATCATCGACCTCGGCGTGGCGAAGGATGTTTCGTCGACGGCGAATCCCGCGGACACGACGCAGGCCGGCTTGTTCATGGGCAATCCGAAATACATGTCACCGGAGCAACTCGGCGAGATGGAGGAGCATGAGTCGCTCGACGGCCGCACCGATCTGTATTCGTTGGGTGTCGTGCTGTACGAGATGATCACGGGCGCGCCGCCGTTCAACGCGCGCACGCCGAATGGCTACATCGTCAAGCACTTGACCGAACCGCCGCGCGCGTTTCGCGAGGTGAATCCGGGCCTCGATCTGCCGCGCGGTCTGGAGGCGGTGATCCTTCGGGCGATGGAGAAGAATCGCGCGAATCGCTACGCGACAGCGCGCGAGATGGCGGATGCGATCGGCGCGTTCGCGGTGGCGTCGCGACGTCCATTCTCGCGCACGGACATTCCGATCGTCGTCGACAAAGACGCGCCCGGCGCGACCGACGCCGCGGAAGAGGCGTGGGCGGCGACGCTGGCCGCGGACACGTACTCGGGATTCCGCGACTATCGCGCGCGCTTTCCGTCGTTTCACGCGGCAGAGGCGGAGTCGGCGATCGAGGAGCGGCTGGCGTTCGACACGGCGAACACGCTCGATACGGAGCAGGCGTGGCGCGAGTATCTCGAGCGATGGGGACACGATCGTCACGCCGCCGCGGCGGAGGAGCGGCTCGAGCTCGTGCACGGTCGCGAGACGACGGCGTTCAGCGTGGCGATGGAGGACAAGAGCGCGGCGGCGTGGCGCGCGTACCTCGATGAGTTTCCGGACAGCGAGCGCAGCTCGGACGCGGAGACGCATTTGCGCGAGGCGCTCGCGTACGAGGAGTCGCGCGCGATCGACACGATCGCGGCATGGGGTCTTTTCCTTCTGAATCATCCCGCGGGGTTGCACGAGCACAACGCGCGTCTGCGTCTCGAACAGTTGGGGGCGGCGGACGAGGCGAAGTGGACGGAGTGCGCGCGCGCGAACACGGTGGAGGCGCTGCAGGAGTACATGCGCGCGCATCCGGTGGGACGTCATGTGGCGGACGCGCGTCGCGCGATCGCGCGTCTGGCGATTGTCGAAGGCGACTTCAACGCGGCGTGGGAGACGGGCACGGTGGCGGCGTGGGATCACTACATCGCGACGTATCCCGACGCGCCGCGGATGGCCGAGGCGCGGGAGTGCCGGCGGGAGGCGGAGGAATATGGAGTCGCGGCGAAGATGAACACGCGCGTGATGTGGCGCGCGTTCGTGAAGGCGTGGCCGAACGGCCGGCATCGCCTCGACGCGGAAGTGCGGCTGAAGGACTAACTCGCGCGCCAGAGCCACGGCATGCGCGCGTCGGCGATCGGACGGAACGCGTCCGCATACTGCGTGATCGCGAATCGCCAGCCGTTCCAGAACAGCGAGACGATGTCGTAGCGCAGTTGCGCCTCGGGATGCCGCGCCGCGTAGTGATCGCCAAGACGGATCATGCGCTCGCGCTTCGTGCGTCCGACTGCCTCGTGACCCTCCCCCGCACGCCGCGTTTGCCGCGTCTTCACTTCCGCGATGACGATGGTCTTGCCACGCCGCGCGATGAGATCGATCTCGCCCGCCCGCGTCCGCACATTCCGCGCAACGATGGAGTACCCACGCAGGCGATAAAACCAGGCCGCGCAAGTTTCACCGAGCCGGCCGAGGGTGTGAGGGGAGAAGTGCACGGCGGATATTGTCCCTCGGCCGGCAAAAACCCCACACGGAGTAGACTCGGATAAGTGACATCAAGACGTCATGATAGAATCGCAGCTCATGCGGAAAGCTATCCTGACGCTCGCGATCGCGTTGTTTTCCGTCATGGCGTTCGACGCGCTCGCGTGCTCGAAATGCGGCACGTATCCCACCGGCTGCGACTACTGCTACGAGACCGGCTACGACGGCGCGGTCGCGTGCGAGTTGTGGCAGGGCGAGTACTGCATGCTGACCGAGGAGGGCGCGTGCAAGGGCTATCTCGATCAGTGGTGTCCGGGCGGTCATTGTCCGGACGATCAACAGGCGAGGGCTGAGCAACCGGAGAAGGAGTGGCAACTCGCGTCGGTGACGATCGTTCGCGTCAAGCCTGCGGCACGGCCGGCGCGACACGCCGCACGGAGCTGACCGCGTGTTCATTCTCCTCGCGCTGCTGACGCTGCACGTCGCGCCGCAGGAAAAATCGGCGAGCGACGTGTCGCACGCGATCGTGCTCAAGCTCTCCGATGCGCCGGCGCGGGAGGTCTCCGTCACGCTCGACCTGATCTCTCCCGAGCGCACGTGGTCCGTGCCGGTGAAAACGAAGGGTGCGAAGTTCGACCTCGTGCTCGTGCATCCGCCGTGCGCCTGCACGCTTCGCGCGAGAGCGGACGAATACGCGGAAGCGACGCGGCCGCTCGGCGACGAAAACTCCCTGCTTCTGCGACGGCTGCCCGCGATTCGCGGTGTGGTCCTCGATGGAGCGACCGTGGCGCCGCTCGCGGGTGCCGATGTCGAAGTGCCGGGGAGCAAGACGCGAACGATCACGGACGCGCGCGGCGCGTTTCGACTCGTCATCGATGACGTGTGGCCGGCGTCTTTGCGGATCGATCATCCGATGCGTGCGCCGGCGTTCGTTGCCGTTCCACGCGCAGTCGCGGATACCGACCTGCCGCCGATCCGGCTCAGCGTCGGCGGCGCGATTCAACTCAACGTCGCACCGCCGGTCGGCGGCGCGGAAACGCTGTCGTGGGAGATTCGAAAGGACGACAAGTCCGCGTCGCTCGTCCGTTCGGGCGAGCTGCGCGCAGGAACGTCCTCCGCGCGCATCGATGCTCTCGAGCCCGCGACGTATCACGTGCTGCTCAAGGGCAGCGAGCCGTTGCAGCGGTACGTCGGCAAAGCGCGCGTGATCGAGCGCGTAACGACGGAAGCGAACGTGGTCATCACGCCGCTCGTTGTCGAAGGCAAAGTCACGTTTGATGGCGCGCCGCTTTCGTCCGCATCAATCAGCGTCAGCTCGCCGGGATCTGCATGGATCGCGAAATTCGATGCCGATGACGAAGGCAGATTCACCGAGGAGTTGTGGCAGGCGGGGACGTACAAGATCGGTGTGACGCGCGAGCCGCTTGTCCACATCTGGGGCGTCGATCGAGAGCTCGACGGCGATGGACGCGTCGACCTCGAGCTCGCGATTCCGAATCGGCGCGTGCATGGCCGCGTCCTCGACGCACGCGGTGAGCCGGTCGGCGACGCACGCGTTTCGGCGAAGATGAAATTCGGCGAGCGCGACGTCATCGTGAATCGCGCGCAGACCGCGATCGACGGCACCTTCGAATTCACCGGTGTCGAAGCGGGCAACGTCACGTTGAGCGTCGCCAAGGGCGGCTATCGCGCGCCTCCCTCGGTCACCTTCATCCTCGGCGACGACGAGATGAGCCATGAAGAGAACCTCATTCTCGATCGGCTCGCGATCGAGCGCAGCGTCGTCGTCACCGATGGGCGAGGATTTCCCGTCGCCGGCGCGGAGGTCCTCATGCCTTCAGAGAGCGGCTACGCGCCTGTGGCGACCACGGACGATCAGGGGCGCGCAACCATTCATCTTGCATCCGCGCGCGATCGCGGCATGGTGTTCGTCATCCCGCGCTCCGGATCCATTGGCTATGCACCGATCGCGACCGACGGCGCGATCGCGGTGCGCGTGCTCGATGGCTCAGCACTCGATCTTCAAATCGAGAGCGTCGACGGCGAACCGATTCCGCGTGTCATCGTGATGATGAGCATCAACGGGACATCCATTCCACCCGACATCGTTGCGCACATGGCGCGCATTCAGGGTTTCCCGCTCTACAGCGACGCGCGCGGCCATCTCTCCTATCCGCGCATGCCGCCGGGTCAGTACGAGCTTTGGCCGCTGGCGAGCAAGAAGGATTCGCAAACGCCCGCGCCGCCGGTGCGCGTTGCTGTCATGCCCGGTGCGCAGACCGTGGTCATGAAGTTCAAGCCGAAATAGCTACTTCCTGTGGAAGTGCCGCTCGATGTCGATGTGCTTGATGTCGACGAGGATCGGGCGGCCGTGCGGGCAGGCGTATGGGTTCGACGACTGCAGGAGCTCGGCGACGACGCGCGCCATTTCTTCGCCGGTCAGCGGGCGATGCACTTTGATCGCGGCCTGACATGCGAGCGACGCGGCGATGCGTTCACGCACGCGCGTCACGTGCGAGCCTTTCTCTTCGAGCGATGCGTCGATGAGCTTGCGCAGGAATGAGTCGATCTCGTGGCGCAGCAGTTCCGGCGGGACGGCGGAGATCGCGAACGCGTTGCCGGAGAAGCGCTCGATGTCGAAGCCGATCGTGCGCAGCTCCTCGAGATGCGACTCCAACGCCGCGCCTTCCGCCGCGCCCGTGTCGTAAAGCATCGGCGTGAGCAATTGCTGCGACACCGGCGCACGCGCCTCGACTCGTGCGAGATACCGGTCGTAGAGAACGCGCTCGTGGGCGACGTGCTGATCGACGAGGCGGAGGCCGCCGGGCGTGTCGAGCAGGATGTAGCTGAGGCGGTACTGGCCGATGACGCGTCCCTGCAAGTCGCCGAGCTGCGGCGCGAGCTCTTCTTCGATCACCGTCGCGGTGGCGCGCACCGGCGGCTGCACGGTTGCCTCGCGTTGGAAGAGTGGCGTGAACGCGGGCGTCCACTTAGGTCCCGGCTCGTCGTAGCGCTGCGGTGGGAAGAGCTGTTGCGGCGGCGCCGGCGCGTCGGTGCGCAGAAGGTTCGCACCTTCCTCCGCGCCGCCGAGCGCGCGGCGCAGTGCCTGCTCGACGGCGACGTGCACCTGGCCCGAGTCGCGGAAGCGCACCTCTGTCTTCGCGGGATGCACGTTCACGTCGACGACCTCCGGCGGAATCTCGAGAAACAGCACGATGCCCGGATGTCCCTCGAAGTCGAATGCCTCGCAGGCGCGGTTCGCGGCGTGTGTGAGCACGCGATCCTTCACGAGGCGTCCGTTGACGAAGAAGAATTGATTGCGACGGCTGCCGAAGCGGAGGCCGCGCGTGACGAAGCCGGTCGCGCGCGTCGCGCCGAGCTCCGCGTCGACTTCCGCGAGACTCTCCGACGCATCGCTGCCGAGGATCTGCAGCACGCGCTCGCGCGACGACGTCGCGGGCGGGAGGTCGAGCACGATGCGGCCGTTGTGCTCCACGCGAAACGCGCGGTCGTGCAGCGGCAACGCGTATGACGAGACCACCGTCACGATCGAGCGGAACTCCGCGTCCGGGCTGCGTAGGAACTTGCGCCGCGCGGGCACGTTCTCGAACAGCTCGCGGACGGAGATCGTCGTGCCGCGATCGCGCGCCGCGGGGCGCACACCGCGTTGTCCTGTCAGCGGATCGCATTCGATCTCCGCGGCGTCGCCGCGCTCGTTGTCCGACGTCGTGAGCGTGAAGCGCGACACGCTGGCGATCGACGGCAGCGCCTCGCCGCGAAAGCCGAGGGTGCGCACGCGCGTCAGATCGTCGAAGTCGCGGATCTTCGACGTCGCGTGGCGCTCGATCGCGAGCAACGCATCCTCGCGGGACATTCCGCATCCGTCGTCGCGCACCTCGATGCGCTTCTTGCCGCCGAGCTCGAGGAGCACGTCGATCGTGCGCGCGCCCGCGTCGATCGCGTTCTCGACCAGCTCTTTGACGACCGAGGCGGGGCGCTCGACGACCTCTCCCGCGGCGATCTGATTCACGAGATCGGAGGGGAGGACGTGGATACGGGGCATGCTCTTGCGATTGTAGCGTGCGGGTCGGGCACAGCCGTTGCGTCACTCTCTGCCGTGCGCCGTCTTGCTTCCTTCCTCGGCATCCTCGCCATCGTCGCGCTGGTCGCGACGCTCTTCTGGCGCGTCTACCGTCATCACGAGGCGGTGGACCCGTACAACTTGGACGAGTCTACGGTCGCGCACGTAAAAATTGCGACCCCGATGCGCTAAACCCTTGTTGAGCCGGGAGAAAAAATCCTGGCACGCGAGGTGCTCTACAAGCGATCGGAGACAGCAAATAACATGAACCGCTCGATCGCAACCGCCCTCGCCATCGCAGCCATCCTCTTCGTCATCCAGCCGGTCGCTCAGGCCGCCACGGCCGACGCGATCAACCTCACCGAACAATTTCGCGGCGCCGGCGCCGCGGTGGACCGCCTGCAGGTCTACGAGATCGCCGGAATCGTGATCATCCGCGGCCGCACGGCCGACAAGGCGCAGGCCGAAGACCTCGCCCGCATCGCCAAGACCCTCGGATACGAGCGCGTCGCCAACCTCGTGCAGATCGCCGACGACGACGACGAGCGCATCACGCGCGCGGCGGAAGTCGAGCTGACCGTGCATCGCGCGCTCGACGGCTGCAAGTTCCAGGTGAACTCATCGCAGGGCGTCGTGCATGTCGCCGGTCAGGTACGACACGAGCTGCAGAAGGATGTCGCGCTGCAGGTGCTGCGGCAGATCGACGGTGTGCGGGCGGTGGAGTTCAACCTCAGCAAGTTCTGAACGCGCTTCGACGCGGTTAATGAAAAACGAGCCCTGGCGGGCTCGTTTTTTTTGTTGTTAGTTGCTGGTTGCTT
>DATELS010000100.1:0-26981 GCA_035276365.1 Thermoanaerobaculia bacterium | reverse complement strand
CGCTACTTCCGCGTCGCGGTCTCGGTGCCGGTCTTCGTGTTGCCGCCGTACACCGCCCACTTGCCGTCGAGCGTGCCGTCCGGACGCGCGCGATAGGCGACGACGCCCATCCACTTGCCGCTTCCGTCCGAGTACGCGACGGACAGCGTGTCGCCGCTGACGACGCCGACGCCGCCGTACTTCGCGTTGCCGATCGACCACGCGACGTCATAGATGTCGCCGCGCGGCGCGATCGTGAGCGTTCCTTTGTACGGACCCGCGCCCGGGTTCGTGCCGTTGACGGCGTACACGCCGGAGAACGCGGACTTCGCCGCGAGCGGCAGCGCCGCCGCGAGGAGGAGCACCAGGACGAGTTTGCGCATCGGAACTTCCTTTCGCGTTACCGCCACGTCATTTCGAACGTGCACGTCTTGTCGCCGAGGCATTGGCACTTCGTCTCCGAGACATTCGGATCCGAGCCGCCGTGTCGCAGGATCGACTCCTGAAAATAGCCGACCGCGCTCGCACAATAGATCGGGCTGTAGCACGGATAGTTCGAATAGATCATGCGCGCGCCGTTCGGCGTCTTCTCGAAGCGCACCGTGCCGAACTTCTGATACTGATCGTGAAACTGCGCGTTGTTCTCGAGGAAGTGCACCAGCTCCTCGGAATCGAGCGAGCGATAGATGCGTCCGATCCCGAGCTCCGCGGATGCGGCGCCGATCAGCGCGAGCACGTTCGGATACTTCGCCTTCAACTCGTTGTGAATCGTGCGGTCGAGCTCCATGAGCGACTCGAACTCGCACCAGCTCGACGCGAGCGGCGTGCGCACGTAGCCGCGCGTGCGCGGCGTCAGCTTCTCGAGAAACTGCTGGAATGCGGCGTCGCCGAGGATCTCGAGGAGGAACTGCTTGCGGCCGCCGAACATCACGCCCTTCACCTTCGCGACGGACGGATCGGGACCGACGAGCACTTCCTTTCCTTCGAGACGCGGAGGATTTGCGGAGGCTTTGTGTTTCTCGAGCAGCGACATGAGCGGATTCTACGCCGCGCCCGAGCGCGTGCGTGCAGCTAACATAACGCCATGCTCGCGGCCCTCGTCCTCCTCTCCTCGGTCCTCGCCCAAACCGCGTTTCAGGAAAAAGTGACGGTGTCGTACGTCGAGGTGCCGGTGAACGTCGTCGGCCGCGACGGCGCTCCGGTGCGCGGTCTCACGCAGGCGAACTTCGAGGTGTACGAGGACGGCGCGAAGCGCGCCATCGAATCGTTTGATGCGATCGACTTCGCGTCGCACGAGTCGCTGAAGGCGATCTCGCCGCTCAATCCCGCGTCGCGGCGCAACTTCCTCATCCTCTTCGATCTCACGTTCTCGAATCCGACGTCGATCGGCCGCGCGCAGGAAGCCGCGCGCGACTTCATCGCGCGCAACGTGGGCACGCGCGATCTCGTGGCGGTGGGCGTCGTCGACGTCGATCGCGGCTTCCGCTTCCTCACGGCGTTCACGACCGATCGCTCGCTGCTCACCGCGGCGATCGCCGATCCGGCGACGTTCCGCAGCGTCGATCCGCTGCAGATCTCGGGTACGAATCCGATTCAGATCACACAGGACTCGAGCACGCCGCAAGGCGACACGGGAGAGCGCCGCTCGATGGCGTCCGATCTCTTCGCCGACGCGGCGCGCGCGCTGAACAAGATGGACGACTCGTACATGCGCACGCGCGTCCGCAAGCAAGTCGAGTCCCTCGGCCACATCGCGCATACGCTGCAGAAGCTCGCCGGACGCAAGCACGTCGTGCTGCTGTCGGAAGGATTCGATCCGCGACTGGTGCAGGGACGCTCCGCCGCCGAGACGAAAGAGCAGGCCGAGGAGAACATGGCCATCGACTCGGGCGAGGTGTGGAAAGTCGACAGCGACAAACGCTTCGGCAACGCCGGCACGCAGATGAGCATCAAGCTCATGGCGGACGAGTTCCGCCGCGCGGACGTCGTGCTGCACGCGGTCGACATCAAAGGTCTGCGCGTGCAGAACGACGTGCAGGGCGGCGCGCGCGTGAACTCGAACGAGGGCTTGTTCCTGCTCGCGAATCCGACGGGAGGTACGGTGTTCCGCAACTCGAACGACCTCACGTCCGACTTCGAGCGCCTCACGCGTCAACAGGAAGTCGTCTATGTCCTCGGCTTCCGCGCGCCGAGCGGGAAACCGGGAGCGCTGCACGATCTGAAGGTGAAGTTGATCAACGTGCCGGGCGCGCGAGCGCTGCATCGCAACGGCTACTACGACTCGGGCGAGGAGAGCAGCGTCGAGCGCGCGCTCACGACGGCCGAGGTGATCATCAACGACATCCCGCAGACGGACGTCGACGTCGCATCCCTCGCGGTGCCGTTCGCGGATCAGGTGCCGGTGCTGCTCGAGATCCGCGGCGACGATCTCGTGAAGAGCGCGCAGAAGAACGTCGCCACTACGGACATCTTCGTCTATGCGTTCGACGAAGACGGCAAGGTGCGCGACTCGCTGTACCAGCGCGTCGTGCTCGACATGACGAAAGTCGGCGAGCGTCTGCGCGGACGCGGCATCCGCTTCTACGGCACGCTGCGTCTCGATCCGGGCGCGTACGCGGTGAAGAGTCTCGTGCGCGTCGCGGAGTCGGACAAGCGCGGCTACCAGCGCGTCGACATCAAAGTGCCGGACGCGCGCGAAGTGTCTGCAACGCCGCCGCTCTTCTTCGCCGGCGCGGACGGAGATGACTGGGTGATGGTGAAGGCGTCGCGCGACTCGTCGAAGACGCGCTACCCGTTCGTCGTGAACGGCGAGTCGTTCATCCCGGCCGCGCGCGCGACGTCGAAGGGGCTCTTCGCCGTGTTCGTGTTCAACGCGACACCGGACGAGCTGGCGTGGGATGTCGTTCCCGCGGCGAAGCTGATGTCGCAGACTGCGAGCGACGCGGGGACGAAGCTCGTGTTTGCGCGGGAAGGTGGGGAGGGAGAGGTGAAGGTGACGGTGCGGAAGAAGTAGGAGAGGGAGGCCGCGGCCTCCCTCTCCCGAGTTGCCTTACTTGCTCTTGTGCTTCCAGTCGCGGTCGTCGGCGTTCATCTCGTCGAGCATCGCGTCCCAGCGCGGATCGCGATGGAGCATGTCGAGGTCGTCGTCACCTTCCATCTTGTCCGCGAGATCGGGGAAGCCTTCCTTCTGCGCGCGGCGCAGCCACTCGAACGCGGCGTCGCGGTTGCCCTGCAGCGCGTACGCGCAGGCGATGTTGTACGACGACGCGTCGAGGCGGTATCCGAGCTCGAGCGCCTTGCGGTACGCCTGATGCGCGGTGTCGTAATCCTCCGCGCGAATCGAGACGTAGCCGAGGTTGAACCACGCGCGGCCGGAGGTCGGATAGCGGTCGGCGATCTCGCGATGATGCGCCGCCGCCTCGCGCCAGTTGTCCGCGACGATCGCGTTGATCCACTTGCTGCCGGTGTCGCAGCAGCCGCGGAGCTCGAGGTCCTTCGCCTTGCGCTGCAGCGAGTCGAAGCCCGACTGGCGGCGCAGCAGTGCGATGTCCGGATCGTTCTCGAGCTTGTCCTCGCTCGAGAAGCCGGCCTCGATCGACTTCGCCAGCCACTCCATGCCGTTGCGCACGTCGCCCTTCAGCGAGTACGCGCAGGCGATGTTGTACATCGACGTGTCGACGCGGCGGTTGTGCGCGATCGACTGCTGGAACGCGTCGATGCTCTCGTCGAGCTTGCGCAGGCGCAGCAGATCGAGTCCGACGCTGAACCAGTCGTTGTCGTCTTTGCCAACGAAGTCGATGTTGATCCCGCCGTTGTGCTTGTTCGTGCGGATGCGGATGCCGTTCTTCGTCTCGTCGGTCGTGCCGCCTTCGCGCAGACGCGTGTAACGCTCTTCGGTCTCCTTCACGCGGCGCGTGATGAGCTCCTGCTCGTTGACGCTGACGACCTGCGCGAAGCGCGGATCGGAGCGGATGGGATCGAAGTCGCTGTCGTCCGCGATGTGCTCGATGTCGTCCCAGCCGGCGCGCAGCGCCTGCTGCAGCGCGGGGATGGCGCGGTTGGCGTCGCCGAGGAGGGCGTAGGAGCAGGCTTCGTTGTAGAACGAAGTGTCCTCGCGATATCCCTCTTCCGCGGCGCGACGGAACGCGGCCGCCGCTTCTTCGAGACGGTCGGCGTGGTAGAAGTCGTACGCGCGCTCGTACCACTCCTTGCCCGTGCGCGGCTGGCGCGCGAGGCGGTCGGCGCGCTTGTCGTACTTGCCGAGCTTCGTCAGGAGGTAGTCCTGAATCGCCTCGAGCTCGGGCGTGACCGTCACGTTCGCGTCGGTCTTCGCCTCCTGCTCGTGCACTTCCTGCGCGCGCTTCTCGGCCACCGCCTTCTCATCGGGAGGACCGGCGGTGAGACGCAGTGCCGAGACCGGGACGATGACGGCGACTGCGAGCGCGCATGCGATGGCGACCCCGCGCCCGCTGAACACTCTTCTGGCCACGTGTGGTTGCAGGATCGACAGGAGGCGACCTTCGAGTTGCGACTTGCGTGACATAGCGAGCGTTACCGAGCGGAACGGATCGAAGGTCGGCATCGAACGCGCGATCGCGAGCAGGTGATCCGCGTACTCAGACGGCTTCGTTCCGATGGCGAGCACGAGGTCGTCGCATGCGCGCTCGCATTCGCTGCGTCCGGCGCGCTCGAGAGACCAGGCGAGGGGATGGAACCAGAACAACGACACGGCGATGCGGGTGAGGAGCAGCGAGATGCCGTCGAAGCGCTTGAGGTGCGCGAGCTCGTGCAGCAGCACGACGCGCAGGCGCTCGGCCGGCCACGTCACGACGTCGGCGGGCAGGAGAAGCACGGGACGGATCACGCCCCAGATTACGGGCACGCTGATACGCGACGAGCGCAGGAGTCGGACTTCGAACGGGAGCTTCAGTTGATCGCGCGCGTGGTCGAGCTCGAGCAGCGCGGTGTCCTGCGTCAGCTCCTCGGCTCCGCGCGAGACGAACCACACGCCGAGCATGCCGATGATCATCTGCGCGAGCAGGAGCGCGGCGAGGACGCCCGCGGCGACGACGATCATGCCCTTCCACGTCGAGCGGCCGATGTTCATCGCGCGCTCCATCGCGGTGAGAGGCTGATCGGCAACGACGCCGGTCGCGCGCGCGATGGAGAGGACGGCGTCAGTCGTGCGGACGGGACGCTGCGGCTGACTCTGTGTCGCGACGGGCGCCGCGTCCGCCGGCTGGCTCTGCGCCGTCGTCTGCACGGTTTGCGTGCGGGCGGGCGGCTTCACGGTCATCGTCCATGCGGGCACGAGCAGCGTGAACACGGGCATGAGGCCGACCGCGATGAGCGCGGCGGTGGCGACGAGGTGCTTCGTCGCGCCGGCGGCGCGGGGCATGGTCATGAGGAGCACGCGCGCGATGGCGAGGATGAGCGTCGCCTTCAATGCGAGCAACAGCAGCCCTTCCCCTGCACCCGCGGCCTGCAGTCTTGCAGCGAGATCGAACAGCGTAGCCATCAGCGTCCCTCCTTGCGCGCCTCTTCGATCAGTTGCGAGAGGTGCTCGAGCTCGTCATCGGACATCTTTCCCTTTTGGCGTTCGATCAGCGTGGCGACGACGTTCGCGGCGGAGCCGTCGAAGAACGTGGTCAGGAGCTGGTCGAGGGCCGAGAGGCGCACGCGCTCGCGATTGAGCGTGGGGATGTATACGTAGCGCGCCCCGTCGTGTTGGTGTTTGAGGTGACCTTTTTGTTCGAGGACGCGCAGGGTGGCGCGCACGGCCGAGTAGCTCGGCGGCTCGGCCATCCCCTCGAGCACCTCGGTCGCGGTGGCCCGACCGCGGCTGAAGATGATGTTCATCATCTCGCGTTCGCGGCGGCTCAGGGTGTCGTGCTTCTGCTGATTTTTTAGCATGTGCTGGAAATTTAGCATCCAAATGACGGATGCGCAAGAGGGACACGGTTTTGTGACATGGGTAGATACGGATGGGAGGGAGGAAGGTTAGGGGGCGTCAACTGCAACTTCGCATGGACGGCGCCCACGACACCCGCGACGAATCGCGCCGCCTAGTTGTACGATTCGCCGCCATGGCCTCACCCATTACCGACTTCATCGACCACCACTACCGTCACTTCAACGCCGCCGCGCTCAAGGCGGCGGCGATCGACTACAACAAGCATCTCGAGCGGGACGGGAAGATGCTCGTCACGCTTGCGGGAGCGATGTCCACGGCCGAGCTCGGCCTCTCGCTCGCGGAGATGATTCGCGCGGGGAAAGTTCACGCCATCAGTTGCACCGGCGCGAACCTCGAGGAAGACATCTTCAACCTCGTCGCGCACGACTGCTACGAGCGCGTGCCGCACTACCGCTACCTCTCCGCGCTCGACGAGAAGGCGCTCCTCGACCGGCACATGAACCGCGTCACCGACACGTGCATCCCCGAAGGCGAGGCCATGCGTCGCATCGAGACCGCGGTGCTGCGGCATTGGGTCGACAAAGACAAAGAAGGCAAGCGCCTCTTCCCGCACGAGTTCATGTACGAGATCCTGCGCGACGGCTCCATCCAAGAGTTCTACCAGATCGATCCGAAGAACTCGTGGATGGTCGCCGCGGCCGAGAAGAACCTGCCCATGTTCGTCCCCGGCTGGGAAGACTCCACCCTCGGCAACATGTACTCCGGCCACTGCATCTCCGGCGACGTCAAGAACGTGCACACCGTGCGCACCGGCATCGAGTACATGATCGAGCTCGCCGAGTTCTACACGAAGACGAGTGAGACCTCGTCCATCGGCTTCTTCCAGATCGGCGGCGGCATCGCGGGCGACTTCCCCATTTGCGTCGTGCCGATGCTGCATCAGGACCTGCAGCGCGTGAACGTGCCGCTGTGGGGCTACTTCTGCCAGATCAGCGACTCCACGACGAGCTTCGGCTCGTACTCCGGCGCGGTGCCGAACGAGAAGATCACGTGGGGCAAGCTCGGCGTCGACACGCCGAGTCACGTGATCGAGTCCGACGCCTCGATCGTCGCGCCGCTCATCTTCGCGTACGTCCTGGGATGGTAGTGATGCACGTCCTTCTTCTGCTTCTCCTCGCCACGCAGTCTCCGATCGAGCATCACATCCGTACCCTCTCCTCCGACGCCATGGAAGGCCGCGGCCTCGGCACGAAGGGACTCGCGCAGGCCGCGGACTACATCGAGAACGAGTTGCGCGCCGCCGGAACGAAGCCCGCCTTCGGCAAGTCGTATCGCCAGGAGTTCCCCGTCAAGACCGGCGTCTCCCTTGGCGCGAAGAACGCGATCGACGGACTGTCGAAGGACGACTGGACGCCGCTCGGCTTCTCGAGCTCCGGCGCGTTCTCGGGACCGATCGCGTTCGTCGGCTACGGCATCGACGCCGCGCCGTTGAGCTATCGCGAGTTCGAAGGCATCGACCTCAAAGGCAAGGTCGCGCTGATGCTGCGCTACGAGCCGCAGGAGCGCGACGAGAAGTCGCCGTTCGACGGGAAGAAGCCGAGCCGCTGGTCCGCGCTCCGCTACAAAGCCACGCACGCGCGCGATCTCGGCGCCGTCGCGGTGGTCTTCGTCACCGGCCCGATGCAGGACGAAGGGAAGGACAAACTCCCCGCGCTCTCGAACGACGGACCGGAGTCGCCCCTCGGCATTCCGGTGCTGCAGGTGAAAACGTCGGTCGCGCAGAAGTGGATCGATCTGGCTGGATTTCAAAAAGACGTCGACGCCGATCTGAAGCCGCGCTCGCGCGTGCTCGACACGAAGCTCACCGGTACCGTCGACGTGAACGCGACGTTCGCGCAAGCGCAGAACGTCGCGGGCGTGATCCCCGGTCGCGGCAAGCTCGCGAACGAAGTCGTCGTCCTCGGCGCGCACTACGATCACCTTGGCCACGGCGGCTTCGGATCCATGCGTCCGAACGAGAACGCGATTCACAACGGCGCCGACGACAACGCGTCCGGCACCTCGGCCGTCCTCGTCGCGGCGAAGCGTCTGCAGGAGTTGCTCAAGGACGCGAAAGATCGGCGCACCATCGTGCTCGCGCTCTTCTCCGCGGAAGAGACGGGGCTCGGCGGCTCGTCGTACCTCGTCGCGCATTCGCCGTTCGCGCTCGATCGCATCGTGGCGATGGTCAATCTCGACATGGTCGGCGCGCTGCGCGACGACAAGCTCATCGCGTTCGGCAGCGACTCCGCGCGCGAGTGGAAGCCGCTCGTCGATCGGCTCGCGCAACCATTGAAGCTCGCCGTCTCATCGAGCGGCGACGGCTTCGGTCCCTCCGACCAGACGAGCTTTTACGCGAAGCAGATTCCGGTGCTGCACTTCTTCACTGGCTCGCACGATCGCTATCACACGCCGGACGACGACGCCGACGCGATCAACTTCGAAGGCGCGTCGCGCGTTGCGGAACTGACGTCGCAGGTCGTCGCGGCACTCGCGCGCGGCGACGCGACGCCGAAATACGCGCCGACCGTTGCCGCAGCGCCGGCGATGGAAGGCGACAGCCGCGGCTACGGCGCGTACCTCGGCACCATCCCCGACTTCAGCGCGATGGACTCCGCGACCGGCGGCGTGAAGCTCGCCGGCGTGCGCGAAGGCGGACCGGCGGCGCTCGCGGGGATGAAGGCGGGCGACATCCTCGTCGACATGGGCGGCACGCGCATCGAGAACCTGTACGACATGACGTATGCGCTGCAGGATCACAAGCCGGGCGAGACGATCGACGTCGTCGTCCTCCGCGACTCCAAGCGCGTCACGCTTCGCGCCACCCTCGGCGCGCGCGGCGCGGGCGGTGCGCCTCCCGCGGGCGCGCACGGCAACGCGGA
Source organism: Thermoanaerobaculia bacterium (assembly GCA_035276365.1). Lineage (GTDB taxonomy): Bacteria > Acidobacteriota > Thermoanaerobaculia > Gp7-AA8 > Gp7-AA8 > QHVT01. The sequence goes on along the minus strand of DATELS010000100.1, from coordinate 18,167 downwards.
GCTCGAGATCAAAGCCGGCAAGCCGTTCGAGAAAACATTCGACGGCGAGAAGCACTTGAAAGACATCCGGCAGCTCACCTTCGGCGGAGAGAATGCCGAGGCGTATTGGAGCCCGGATGGAAAGAAGCTGATCTATCAGTCCACCGCGGAGCGCGGCGGCTGCGATCAGCAGTACGTCCTCGACCTCACCACCGGCGAGTCGAAGATGGTCTCGAGCGGGAAGGGTCGCACGACGTGCGGCTACTTCTCCTATCCCAACGGCGAGCGCATTCTGTATGCGTCGACCGAGGCGGAGGGGGAGGCGTGTCCGCCGCCGCCGGATCGCGCACGCGGCTACATCTGGGGCGTGTATCCGTCGTACGACATCTATGTCGCGAAGGCCGACGGCTCGGAGAAGAAGCGCATCACGACGACGCCCGGCTACGACGCGGAAGCGGTGTGGTGCCACAAGGGCGGGCGCATTCTCTTCACGTCCGTGCGCGACGGCGATCTCGATCTCTACACGATGGACGAGAACGGCGGCAACGTGAAGCGCGTGACGAACACGCCCGGCTACGACGGCGGCGCGTTCTTCAACGCCGACTGCACGCAGATCGTGTGGCGCGCGTCGCGGTTCCCGGAGCCCGCGGGACTGAAGGAGTATCAGTCGCTGCTCGCGGAAGGACTGGTGAAGCCGTCGAAGATGGAGCTGTACGTCGCGAGCGCGGACGGCTCGAACGCGAAACAGATCACGAGCAACGGCGCGGCGAACTTCTGCCCGTACTTCACACCGGACGGAAAGCACGTCATCTACGCGTCGAACATGCTCGACCCGCGCGGCCGCGAGTTCGATCTCTTCATCCTGAGCACGGACGGCACCGGCACGCCGGAACGCGTGACGACGGCGCCCGCATTCGACGGCTTCCCGATGTTCAGCCCCGATGGCAAGTGGCTCGTGTTCGCGTCGAATCGCGCGAACCCCGAGGGGCGGGACACGAATTTGTACGTGGCGAAGTGGGTGGAGTAGCGGCGGCTGCTAGCGCAGCCGCCACCACGCCGCGCCCACCAGCATCATCGCCAGCAGCGCGATCATCCACTCCGTCAGCGTCGGAATCGTTTCGCCCGTGACGTCGGCGCCGGCGATGAGCTGCCCGCGGATTTCTCCGTTCGGATTGTCCGTGGTTGCGACGTCGACGTAGAGGAAGCCCGCGGCAAAGTCGGCGACGAGTCGCGGCGACATCGGGATGTTGCCGGAGAACGGATTCGTCAGCGGGAACGTGAACACGAGCGGACCGTTCGAGCCCGGAGGCGCGTCATTGAGTCGCGCGGCCGTTGCGCCTGCGACGTCGTGGCTGCATTGCACGAAGAGCGACGTCGCATCCGTCGAGAGATCGGCGGAGCAGTCGCCCGTCGCGGTCGAGCCGCTCGGCGGCACCACCTGCGCGCCGTCCGCGCCGAACGAGAAGCTGTCGACCGTGCGCGGCAGGAGTTGGCCGCGCAGCGCGCCCGCGGGGCGACCGCCCGTGTGGATGTTCACGTAGTAGTTGCCGGCGAGGAGATCCGCGACCTGCTCCGGCGTCATCCCGCTCCACACCGCCTGCACGGGACTGTGGGGATCGCCGAGGTCGTGGATGATCGGGCCGTTGACGCCGGCGGCGCCGCGGTGGATGTGCATCACCGTCGCGTCGACGACGTTGTGCGTGCAGACGAGCGAGAGCGAGCTGCTCGCCGCGTCGAACTGCGCCATGCATCCGCCGCGCGCCGTCGTCGGCACCGGCGGCACTTCCTGATCGCCGGAGAGATGGAAGACGAAGTTCGTCGGTGCGGTAAACGTCTGCAGATTGCGGAACGTGCACGTCACGAGCTCGCCCGGCTGCAGGTGAATCGTCGCCGTGCGCGCGAACGGATTGCCCGCGCTGTCGTCGTCGCTGCACGTCACGTCCGCGAGCGCGAAGCCGCTGCGCGCATTCTCGGTGATCGTGTACGTGCCCGCCGTGACGTTCGAGAACGTCTGCGTGCCGCCGTCGTTCAGCGTGAACGAGCCGCCGGATCCCGGCACGTTGTCCGTAAAGCCGAAGCCCGTCGCGCCCGCGGGCGTCGACTGCTTCACGATGCGAATCGTGCCCGTCGTGAACGCGACCGGCAGCCCGCCGATCTGGCCGCGAATCTGATCCGCGCCTTCGTCGTCGCCGCCGCCGCTGCCGATGATGTCGAGATAGAGCAGTCCGCCCGCGAAGTCGGCAACGAGTCGCGGCGACATCGGCATGTCCGCGGAGAACGGCGACGCCGGACTCGGGAACGTGAACACCTCGGGACCATTCGCGCCGAACGGACCTTCATGAACGTGCGCAGCGGAGGGCGAGGGGAGGTTGTGCGTGCATTGCACGGCGAGCGCGGTCGCGGGATCGTTCAGATTCGCGCTGCACGTCGCGGTCGACGCGCTCGAGCCCGGAGGCACGACCTGACTGCTGTCCGCGGTGAACGGCACCGTGTCGACGGTGCGCGGCAACACCTGTCCGCGAATCTCGCCGCCGGGACGTCCCGCCGTATGAATGTTGATGTAGTAGTTGCCCGCGAAGAGATCGGCGACGTTGGCCGGCGACACGCCGCTCCACGTCGCGATCACCGGACTGACCGGGCTGCCGAGGTCGAAGATCACCGGACCGTTCACGCCCGGCGCACCCTTGTGGATATGCATCACCGTCGGTCCGGAGACCGTGTGCGTGCAGACGAGCGTCAGCGACGACGTCGACGCGTGGAAGCGTCCCATGCAACCGCCGCGCGCCTGCGTGGCCACCGGCGGCACTTCCTGATCGCCGGAGAGGTGGAAGATGAAGAGATCATCCGTCGGCGACGCGAGCACGTTGCGGAACCGGCACGTCACGACTTCGCCCGGATCGAGATTGATCGATGCCGCGCGCGTCGACACGTTGCCGGTGCTGTTCGCGTCGTCGCACGAGATGTCGGCGAGCGAGTAGCCGAGAGAGGAGGGATCGTTCTCCGTAACCGTGTACGCGCCGGCGGCGACGCCGGTGAACGTGCGCGTCTGCGCGTCGTCGAGCGTAAACGGAGTCGACGTCATCGTCTCCGTGAAGCCGAAGCCGGTGCCGCCCGCGGGCGACGTCTGCTTCACGATGCGGATCGTGCCCGTGCCCGCGCCTTCGGGCGGGTTGCCGATCTGTCCGCGGATGTTTGCGCTCGATGAGTCTTCCGCGCCGCTGCCCGAGTGAATCTCGAGCGCGAGGAACGTCGCCGCGAAATCCGCGACGAGGCGCGGCGTCATCGGCATGTTCGCCGAAAGCGGCGACGCCGGACTCGGGAACGTGAACACGACCGGACCGTTCGTGCCGATCGGCTCTTCATGAATCTCGGCCGACGTCGGCGAGGGCAGGTTGTGCGTGCACTGAATCGCGAGCTGCGTCGCATCGTCGCTGAGGTTCGCGGTGCACGACGCGGTCGCGGACGTCCCGTTCGGCGGGACGAAGTGCGGACCGTCTGCCGTGAACGCGACCGTGTCGACCGTGCGCGGCAGGATCTGTCCGCGAATCTCGCCGGCCGGACGTCCCGCCGTATGGATGTTGATGTACAGGTTGCCCGCGAGCATGTCCGCGATGTTCTGCGGCGACATGCCGCTCCACGTCGCGACGACGGGACTGGCGGGATTGCCGAGGTCGAAGAGGATCGGGCCGTTGACGCCGGGCGCGCCTTTGTGGATGTGCATCACCGTCGCGCCGACCACGTTGTGCACGCACGTCACGGAGAACGTGGCCGCGCCCTGATTCAGCGTGCCCATGCAACCGGCCGTGGCGACGCTCGGCTCCGGCGGGACTTCCTGATCGCCGCGCAGATCGAAGATGAACGTCTGCGCGAATGCGCCGTGTGCTGCAAAGGTGAGAAGGAGCGACAGACAAAGACGGCGAAGCGAACGATTGAACATTCGGCGCGGGTCTCCCTTGAATTTGTGCGAGTCGCGGACTCGCGCCGATTGAAACACAGAAGTCGCGGCGAGCGATCCTTACTTACGCACAGTCACCGCGGTCGTCGCGCTCGTCTCCGAGCCGGTGTCGTCCGTCGCCTCGACCTTCAGCTCCGCGGAGACGCTGCTGAAGAGGCGCTCGTCCGGCACGTCCTTGCGCACATTGAAGTGCAGGCGCTCCTCCGAATATGCGGCGACTATCGTCGAGTGGCCCATCGCGCGGATCTGTTGTTCGTCCCAACTGTCGTTGCCGAGGGAGAGGCCGCCTGGTCCGAACACGGTGACGGTCACGCGGCGCACGGTGATGGCGCGCCCACCCGTCTCGCGCACGACGACGTCGAAGGGGAAGTCGTACGTGCTGCCCGAGACTGGCTTGGCCACGATCGGATTCGGCACGACCTGAATCGTGATCGCGCCGTGACCGGGAACGGAGGTCATGCCGGACTGCGGCCCGCGCTGGCAGGCCGCCAGCGCGAGCAGGATCATCGCGCCTGAAAAAGCAACGGAGGAGAGGAGCGGTTTCATGCGAGACCGCGACTGCAAACGCATCGCCTACTTCATCTGCGCGACGCCGCACGCGATGCGCGGGCCGGCGTTGCCGCTCGGCTGCGTGGCGAGGTCATCGGGATTGCCGTGGAGGATGATCGCGTGACCGACGACGCTGTTCGCGCCCGCGGTGACCGTGATCGAGCGCGTGTTGAAGCGCGTGTCGACGACGCCGCTCGCGTCCGCGGTCACGTTGCCGAAGTCGCCCGCGTGATGCGGATCGGCGCTCGGCGCGCCGTGCGCGACGCCGCTCGGGTTGAAGTGTCCGCCCGCGGCGTTGCCGTTGTCGCCGCAGTCGCCCTTGTCGTGCACGTGGAAGCCGTGCACGCCCGGAGGCACGCCGGTGAGATGGACCATGACGTCGACGCTGCCGTCGCTGCGCTCGGTGAAGGTGACGGTGCCGTTCGCAGTCGAGCCGCTCGTCGGGGCGAGCGTCGCGGACGCGGACGGTCCGCTCGACATCATCGACGAGCACGACGCGAGCATGAGGATGGTGATGGACAGGAGCACGAGTTTCTTCATCGGGTACCTCCAACTTTCAAAATGATCGTGACGTTCGTGCCGGCCGGCGGCAGACGTTCGGGGAGCGATGCATAGACGACGCCGTCGCGGACGGAGTCGCGGATCGTGTGCGCGTGATTGCCGATCGCGCCGCCCGGACACGAGTAGAGGCAGACGATGCAGCCGGAGTGAAACTGCTCCTGCCAGCGCTCGTTGCCGCCGTAGCGGAAGTCGAGCGCGGGCGCGTCGCGATCTTTCTCGGACAAGAGGCGCGCGAGCGGAACGCGTCCGCGCGAGCCGCGCCATTCGACGAACACCTCGACCGGCGCGCCTTCGACGCGCTTGTCGGGCTCGCGGCTCAGCGGATTCTCGCGCGCGGTCCACGTCTCCGCCGTGAGGTTCTCGCCGCGTTTCGCGCCCAACGAGTCGAGGGCGAGGCGGACGTCGTGATCGCTGACATCGGTGACGAACAACGCCCACGTCTTCGCGCTGCCGCCGCTCCAAACGATGGCGTGATGTCCCTGGACTCCGAACGGGCGAGTCATCGCGTTGGGTTGAATCGTCGCCGCGAAGCGGACTTCGCGTCGCGCGCGATCGATGATCGGCCGCGTGCTGTTCGCCTGCAGCGCGAACGCTGTGAGCAGCGCGATGGCGAACGCGTTACTGCGAGATCGCCGCAATGCGTTTCCCCAGACCGCCGAGCCAGCCCTTCGACACATCCTGGTAATACAACGCGGCGGCCTTCTGAATGCCGTCCGCGAGCGATGGGTACGACGAGATGCGCTGCGCGAGCTCGGTGATCTTCATCTTCTTCCGCCGCGCGAGCACGACTTCTTCGATGACGGTCGACGCGTTCGAGCAGAGCGCGTGCGCGCCGAGGATGTTGCCCTTCGCGTCGCAGACGAACTTGATGAGACCGGCGGGCGTGCGATCGACGACCGCGCGGTCGACGTCGGCAACGTCGACCTGAAACGTGCGCACCTCGTCTCCGTACTTCGCGCGCGCCTGCGCTTCCGTCATTCCGATGTGCCCGACTTCCGGATCGGTGTAGAGCGCCCAGGGCACGTCGTCGTAGTCGACCGCCGACTTGCCGGGGAAGAGGATGTTGCGCACGAGCTTCACCGCCTCGTACGCGGCGACGTGCGTGAACTGCAGGCCGCCGTGCACGTCGCCGCACGCCCAGATCCGCGGCGCGGTCGTGCGCAGGTATTTGTCGGTGACGATCCACGAGCGCTCGACTTTCACGCCCGCCTCTTCGAGTCCGAGGTTCTCGGTGTTGCCGCGGCGGCCGGAGGCGACGAAGATCTCGTCGACCGCGAGCTCGCGCGACTCGCCGATCTTGTTCTCGATGCGCGCGAACTTCTTCACTCCGTCGCTACGCACGCTCTTCACCGCCCAGCCGGTGAAGAGATCGATGCCTTCGCCCGTCAAAAGCTGGCGCACGCCGGAGATGATGTCGGCGTCTTCCTTGTTCACGATCTCGTCGAGCATCTCCACGACGGTCACGCGCGAGCCGAAGCGCGCGAAGATCTGGGCGAACTCGATGCCGATGTAGCCGCCGCCGAGGATGAGGATGGAGGAGGGGAACTCATCGCGCTCGAGGAAGGAGACGTGATCGAGAAATCCGCTCTCCTGCAAACCTTCGACGGGAGGCACCGCGGTGCGCGCGCCGGTGGCGATGACGATGTCCTTCGCCTGCAACGTGCGCCCATTCACCTCGACGGCATCGCGCGACGCCAGACGCGCCTGTCCCTCGATGACGTCGATGCCGAGCTTGCGGAACTTCTCCGGATCATCGTGACGGCTGATGAGCCGCCGCTGCTCGCGCATGGAGTCCATGACGGACTTCGGCGTCACGCGCGGTGTCACCGGTTCGAGCCCGTACGCATCGGCATGCCGCATCTGATGCGCGAGCTTCGCCGACGCGACGAGCGCCTTCGTCGGCACGCAACCCGTCCAGAGACAATCGCCCCCGAGCGCCTCGCGCTCGATGAGCGCCACCCGCCGCCCGAGCCGCGCCGCCACCGAGGCGGTGACCAAGCCGGCGGTGCCGCCGCCGAGGACGACGAGGTCGAACGTGTTGCTCATTCCGCGCATCGTATGCGACTCGGCTCATGGGCGCACAGGGGCTCATAGGCGCACAGGCGCAGAGGCTCAAAGGGTCTCAAAGTCTCTAAGTCGCAAAGTCTCAAAGGAGTCTTCGGCCTATGAGCCTCTGCGCCTATGAGCCGATGAGCCTCTTTGAGACTTAGAGACTTAGAGACTTAGAGACTACGGCACGTACACATGAACCGTGCGTTCGCGCGGCCCGTCCAGTTCGACGAAATACACCCCCTGCCACCGCCCCAGCGCGAGTTTGCCGTTGCGGTACGGCCACGAGAGCGAACAGCCGATCAGGCTCGAGAGAAAGTGCGCGTCCGAGTTGCCTTCGCCGTGGTAGAAGTGGACGTTCGGGACGAGCGCGCGGAAGGCCTTCACGAGATCCGCGGGCACGTCGGGATCGGCGTTCTCGTTCATCGTGATCGCGCATGTCGTGTGCGGCACGATGATGGTGCAGATCCCGTCGTCCTTCGTCATCTCCGCCAGCGCGGCGTTCACCTCGCGCGTCACGATCAGAATCTGCTCGCGCTCGCTTGTGCGCACGCGGAACGTCCGCTCCTGCATCCTCCGATCATATAATTCACGTCACAACCGCAATCCCACGACCCCATGGCCTTCTTCTGCATTCATTGCAAGTCGGAGATCGATCCGAAATTCAAGGCTTGTCCCTACTGCGGCGAGGCGATCACGGATTTCCTCCGCCGCCATCTCGAGACTCCCATCGATGGCAAGTACCAGATCCTCGCCCGCCTTGGTGTCGGCGGTATGGGCGAGGTCTACAAGGTCCTGCACATCCATCTGAACTCGATCCGCGTCATCAAGCTGATGCGCGCGAACATCGCGTCCGATCCGGGCGCGCATGAACGCTTCCTCCGCGAGGCGCGACTCGCGACGAAGATCAACCATCCGAACGTCGCCACGCTCTTCGACTTCTCCACGCTCGACGACGGCTCGTTCTACATGGTCTGGGAGTACATCGAGGGCACGAACCTGCACGAGCTGATCGAGCAGCGCGGACCGCTCTCGCCGCGCTACGCGGCGAAGCTCGCGGCGCAGGCGCTGCACGGACTCGACGCGATTCATCGCGCGGGGATCATCCATCGCGACATCAGTCCCGAGAACCTGATGATCGCGCGCGACGACGAAGGCGAGGAGCGCGTCAAGATCATCGACCTCGGCATCGCGAAGTCGTCGTCGGCAGACGACAACAAGACGAAGACGGGGATGTTCGTCGGCAAGTGGAAGTACTGCTCGCCCGAGCACCTCGGCATGCTCGCCGCGGGCGAGTGCATCGACGGCCGCGCCGATCTCTATTCGTTCGGCATCGTGATGTACGAGATGCTGACCGGCGTTCCGCCGTTTCAGGCTGACACGCCGCACGCATATCTGATGATGCACGCGTCGCAGCGACCGAAGCCGCTGCTCGAGTCGAATCCGGGCGTGGCCGCGCCGGCGGAGCTGGAGGCGGTGATTTTCCGCGCGCTGGAGAAGGAGCGCGCGAAGCGCTACGCGACGGCGCGCGAGTTCGCGCAAGTGCTGGAGCGACTCGCGCCGGAGCTGTCGGATGCGACGGGCGCGCCGCCGCCGCTGCCCGCGAACGCGGAAGTGACGAACGAGGCGACGCGTGTCGTCGCGCGGCAGCGTGCAGACGATGTGGCGACGGTGGTGTCGGTCGCGGAAGGTGCGCCGACGATCGCGTCGGAGCTCGTGCTTCCGGAGGAGCCGCCGAAGTCGCGGCGCTCCGCGTTCCTCGCCATCGCCGCGGTGCTGCTCCTCGGCCTCGTCGGCGCGGGCTCGATGTTCGTGAAGAAGACGCCGCAGATCGCGACGCCTGCCGCAACGACGCCCGCACCTGCGCCGGTCAAAGCATCGGTGATCGCGCCGCTCCCGCCGGGACGCCTCGGCATCAACGCGTTCCCGTGGGCGAACGTGACGAGCATCCGCAATCTCGACAACGGACAGAGCGTCGACATTGGCTCCGGTCTCGTGACTCCGGCGCCGGTCGATCTCGCGCCGGGACGCTACGAAGTGACGCTGATGAATCCCGAGTTCGCGAAGCCGATCACGCGCACGGTATCGATCGGCGCGGGCGCGGAGGAAACGTTGAACGTGCAGTTCGCGGATCCGGCGCGGATCGCGGTGCCGGACTTTGGAGTCGCGCGATGAAACGCGCAATGCTCGTGCTGCTGCTCGCGAGCGTCGCGCACGCCGCACCGCCCGAGAAGTGGTACGACGCGTACAACCGCGGCGTGAGCGCGGTGAACGCGAAGAGCTATCGCGCGGGCGCGGACGCGCTGCAGAAGTCGATCGCGGAGACGCCCAACGAAGGCACGGGCGTGCGCGCGGGGAAACAGATCATCGTCTACGTCCCGCACTTCTGGCTCGGCATCGCCAAGTTCAACCTCGGCGACGTCGACGGCGCGCTGCGAGAGTGGCGCACATCCGAAGAGCAGGGCGTCGTCGCGAAGACGGAGTATTACGCGCGCATGAAGGACTGGGTGTCGCGCGCGCAGACGGAGAAGCAGCGCAACGCGCAGAGCGCGGCCTCCGGACCGAAGAAGCAGGCCGACGCGGAGATCAGCAAGGCGCTGGCGATGCAAGTCGACGCGCTGTCTGCGGGCGGCGATCGCAGCGAGAGCTACCGATCGGCGCAAAGAAAGTTGCAGGAGGCGCTCGCGCAGTTTCATCGCGCGGGCACGGACGTGAACGGCTACGCGTCCGCGGAACAGACGGCGCGCGAGGCGTCGTCGCTGTTCGGCGCCGCGGCGGACGAAGGGAAGAAGTTGAAGGCCGCGCGACAGGCCACGCCGCCGCCTGTCACGAAGCCGCAGCCGAAGCCGGTGATGATTACGAATGTGCCGGCGCAGACACCGGCGCCTGTGCCTGCGCCGGTTGCCGTTGCTGTCGATACTGCGCCGCCGCCTGTGCCCGTGGAAACGGAGGCCGAAGTGACGGCGCGTATCGCGGCGCAGGAGTTGCGCAGGAAGCAGATCGAGGCGAAGACGCCGACACCACAACCGCCGGCCGAGGCGGCCGGCGCTCCGCGCATTGATCTGAGCGGCGCGTTCCGCGCGTATGGATCCGGCGATCTCGCGTCGGCGGAACAGCAACTCACGCGCATCCTCGCCGCGCAATCCGCGGCCGAGGCGTATGCGCTGCGCGGGTGCGTGCGGTACACGCGGGCGATGCTCTCGCGCACGCCCGACCGGCTCCTCGCGTCCGCCGCTGCCGACTTCAAGGCCGCGCTGCAGCGCAATCGCGCGCTGCGACTCGATCGCGGAGCGTTCTCGCCGAAGCTCGTCGCGTTCTTCGAGCAGGTGCGCGAGCAGCGTTGATGGACTTCGACGCGGCGGCCGCCCGCCTTGCGCCGTACGCGCAACCGACGCCGCTCGTCCGCGCGCTGCTGCTCTCGCGCGATCTCGACTGCGACCTCTGGGTGAAAAACGAAACCGTCTCGCCGATCGCATCGTTCAAATGGCGCGGCGCGCTCGACGCGATCCTGCGCGACGGCGAAGGCGCCGTCGTCACGTCGTCGACCGGCAATCACGGACAGGGCGTGGCGTGGGCCGCGCGCACCACCGGTGTCGCCGCGCACATCTTCCTCCCCCTCGGTGCGAATCCCACGAAGCGCGCGAAGATCGCCCTCCTCGGCGCGACGATTCACGATGGCGGACACGATCTCGATGCCGCGAAAGAGGACGCCATCGCATTCGCAAAACGAGAAGGCTTGCGCTTCATCGACGACGGCGAGAGCGACGGCGTGATCGAAGGCGCGGCGACGATCGGCGTCGAGATCGCGCGAATGCTCGATCGCATCGACGTTGTGTTCGTGCCGATGGGCAGCGGCTCGCTCGCGAGCGGCATCGCCGCCGCGATCAAGCAGAAGTTCGCGAACGCGCGCGTCGTCGCCGTGCAGTCGAGCGGCTCACCGGCGATGGTCGAGAGCTTTCACGCACGCGTCGCCATCGAGCGTCCCGCGCACACGATCGCGGATGGATTGATCTGCCGCGTTCCCGCGCAACTCGCGCTCGATGAGCTGCTGCGCAACGTCGACGACGCGATCACCGTCAGCGACGACGAGCTCCTCGCCGCATCGCGCGCGATGATCCTCGGCGCGCACGTGCTCGTCGAGCCTTCGGGTGCCGCGGGTCTCGCCGCGGCGTTGCGTTCGCGTGAATCGATTCGCGGGAAGAGCGTCGTCGTGATCGCGACGGGCTCGAACGTCACGCCCGAGCTATTTGCGCAGCTCCACGCCGTTCGCGACGAATGACACTTCGATCGCGGTGCCGTCGTCGCGACGCGCGATCTTCGCGCCTTCGCTCTCGAGGTGATCGGCCTCCGCCTTCGACAGCTCCTTCACCACCGTCACTCCCTCGGCCCGCGCGCTCATGCCCTTCGCGTCGAGCGGGATGAAGAAGCCGTAGTCCTTGAACGTGACGCGGACCGGGTCCTTGCCCGCGGCGGGCGCGAGCTGCATCCAGCAGCCCTTGCGCGTGCACGCCGCCTCGATCACGCCTTCGACGAGCACCGCGTCTTTCGTGTACGCGTCGGGCTTCGCGAGCACGTCCGCGAGCGGAACCGCCTTCGCGTCTTTCGAGATCGCGGCACCGCGCGCGATCACTTCATCCGAGGCAAAGGCGGAGGTGGCGACGAGCGTGAGAGCGACCAGCAGGAGCTTCTTCATGGCGCCGAGTCTAGCAGTTGCGCGAAACGCGGATCGTTACGGATCGGTGCGAGTTGCGGATCGGACTGGAGCAGGCGCTGGTACTGTCCGGGCGGAATCTCCGCGGCCGCCTGACGCAGCCGCGCGAACGCGTCGTCGTTGCGTCCCGTGGCGATCATCAGCGTCGCGAGCGAGTACGACGAGACGAAGCGCTTCTGCGCGAGCGCCTCGAGCGTCGCGAGCGTGCGCATCGCCTCGTCGCGACGTCCCGCCGCGGCGTGACTCAGTCCCGCGCGCACGAGGCTGCGCGGATCGCCGCCGAGCTGCCACGCGCGCATGGCTTCGCGCGCGGCGTCGTCATAGCGGCGCTGCTTGAGCAGCGCGCCGGCGAGCACGTAATGGCCGAACGCGTAGTTCGGCTCGAGCGCGAGCGCGCGGTTGCACTCCGCGATCGCCTGATCGAGACGTCCCGCGTCCGCGTACACGCCGCCGAGCTCCGCGATGATGATGAGGCTCAGCGGATCGAGCGACTCCGCGCGGCGTATCTCGCGAATCGCGTCGTCGTAGCGCTTCATCTCGACGAGACAGCGGCTGTACCACTGATGCGCGGTCGCGTAGCTCGGGTTCAACTCGATCGCCCTCTCGAACTCCTCGGCCGCCGCATTGAGATCGCTGCCGAAGTTCATTTCGAAATACGCGAGCGACGTGTAAGCCTCGCCGAGGGAGTCATCGAGCTCGATGGCGTGTTTGGCGGCCTCGCGCGCGAGCGGCAGCGCCTTCGCGGGCGGCGCCTCGTTATAGATCGACTGCAGGATGAAGCCGTCCGCGAGTCCGGCGTACGCGAGCGCGTAATCGGGATCGCGTGCGATGGCCTGTCGGAAGTAACCGATCGCGCGCTCGAACGCCTCGCCGTTGCGCTTGTTCAACTCGTAGCGGCCGTGCAGATAGAGGCGGTACGCCTCGCTGCTCGCGGTGTGGCCGCGCGCGAGATTCTGTCGCGCGGGCTCGCTCAGCTCGAGACGCAGATGCTGCGCGATGCGGCGCGAGATCACCTCCTGCGCCGTCGCGACGTCGTCGAGTCCCGTGCGGAACTGCTCGCCCCACAGATGGCGATTCGTGCGCCCGTCGATCAACTCCGCGCTGATGATCATCTGTCCCTGCGGACGGATGATGCGTCCGGTCAACACCGCCTGCACTTTCAGATCGCTCGCCGCCTGCTGCGGCGACGCGTCCTTTCCCTTGAAGCGAAATACCGACGCGCGCGAGACGACGGAGAGCTCGGGGATGCGCGAGAGATCGTTGATGAGACTCTCGGTCAATCCGTCGCTGAGATATTCGTTCGCCGAGTCGGCGGTGTCGTTGACGAAGGGCAGCACGGCGAGCGAGCGGATCGGCGCGTCGCGCATCGAGCTGCGGAGATAGCCGAGGACGAGGAGCGTGCCCGCGACGACGATCGCGAGGACGGCGAGCGTCGACCAGAGCATCACCCGACGCGGCGGCGCGGCGATGGTCACGCGATCTTTCGCCAGCAACTCGCGCAGCGCGAATGCGAGATCGCCCGCGGACTGGAATCGCGCGGCGGGATTCTTCTCCACGCAGCGATGGATGATGCGATCGAGCTCGTACGGCACGCGTTGACCGGACTCGCTGAGCGGCTGGAGCTCGTCGCGCAGCACCGCGGTCATCGTGTCGATCGCCGTGACCGCGCGGAACGGGCTGTAGCCCGTCACCATCTCGTAGAGGATGCAGCCGAGGGCGAAGATGTCGGTCGCGGGAGTGACGGGCTCGGCGCGCAACTGCTCCGGCGCCATGTAGCCGACCGTGCCCGCGACCATCGTGTCGCTGTCGATCTGGATGTAGCTCAGCTTCTGCGTCGGCGCCGAGTCATCCTCGGCTGCGACGGGTGGCGGCGCGGGACGGCGGGCGAGTCCGAAGTCGAGAATCTTCACGCGTCCGTCGCCGGTGATGAACACGTTTTCCGGCTTGAGATCGCGATGGATGATGCCCTTCGCGTGCGCGGCGGAGAGGCCGTCGGCGATCGACGCGCCGATCTCCGCGGCGCGCCGCCACGTCGTCGGACTCCGCGTGAGCGTCGTGCGCAACGTCTCGCCTTCGAGCAGTTCCGTGACGACGTACGCGAAGTCGTTCTCCTGATCGAACTCGTAGAGCGCGAGCACGTTCGGATGCGAGATCGCCGCGACCGCGCGCGCCTCGCGCGCGAGCCGCGCACGGGCATCGTCGTCGCGCGCGAGACGTTGCGGCAGGACCTTGATCGCGACCTCGCGGTCGATGCGCGCGTCGCGTGCGCGATACACCTCGCCCATTCCTCCGGAGCCGAGAGGTCCGACGATCTCGTACGCGCCGAGGCGCGTTCCCGCGGGCAGTTGCAAGGGTCAGCCGAAGGATACCGCGCCGGGCGTATCATCGAGCGCGTCATGCGCGCGCTCCGCGGTCTTGCGGCTGTCCTCTTCTCGCTCGCTCTCGCTCTCCCCGCGGCTGCGGCCGCGAAGGTGTTCAACGTCAACGCGCGGCGGTTCACCTACGACATCTCGCCGTCGCCGTTCGTCGTCGACGAGGGTGACACGGTGACGGTGAACGTGACCGCGGTCGATGACGGCCAGGGCTTCGGCCACGGCTTCTTCATCGAGCACTACGCCGAGGATCAGAACCAGGTGCTGCCGGGCTCGCCGATCACGATTCAGTTCACCGCGGACACGGCGGGTACGTTCATCGTGTTCTGCACGATCGTGTGCGGCATCGATCATCCGTCGATGAACACGGAGTTCACGGTCGTCGCCGCGCCGAATCAGACGCCGTCGGTGTCGTCGTTCAGTCCCGACACTGGATCGACGTCGGGAGGCGACGTCGTGACGATCAACGGCGCGAGCTTTCGCAATGGCGCGACGGTGGACTTTGGCGGGACGCCCGCGACGCAAGTGACGTTCGTGTCCGCGTCGCGGCTGGACGTCGTCACGCCCGCGCATGCGCCGGGCGTCGTTGCGATCACGGTCACGAATCCCGGAGGCATGTCCGCGACGGCGGAGGGCGCGTTCACGTTCGATGAGGCCGCGCTGCTCGTGACGAAGATCGCCCCAACCTCGGGAAGCGCGGGAACACTCGTCACGATCACCGGCGCCGGCTTCAGCGGCGGCACGGGACTGACGGTCACGTTCGGCGGCGTGGTGTCGACGAACGTGCACGTCGTGAATGACCGCACGCTCACCGCGGTCGCGCCCACGCACGCGGCGGGGGCGGTGGAGGTGGTGGTGAGCGCGACGAATGGCAGCGCGAGCGCGACCTTCGACTACCAGGCCGCCTCGCGCCGCCGCGCGGTCAGAACGCCGTGAATTAGTGCGCGTCGTTCGTGCCGATGCGCATTCCGTAGAACGAGCGATACACGAAGAACATCGCGATCGCGAGGAACACCGCGGACAGCATGCGCGTGATGTTGCCCTGTCCCGCGCGCGTCATCTCCACCGCCAGCTCGACGGCGAGCAGGCCGAAGAGCGTCGTGAACTTGATGACCGGGTTCATCGCGACCGAGGACGTGTCCTTGAACGGATCGCCGACCGTGTCGCCGACGACCGCCGCCGCGTGCAGCGGCGTGCCCTTCGCCTTCAGCTCCGTCTCCACGATCTTCTTCGCGTTGTCCCACGCGCCGCCGGCGTTGGCCATGAAGATCGCCTGATAGAGACCGAAGAGCGCGATCGAGATCAGGTAGCCGATGAAGAAGAACGGCTCGAAGCACGCGAAGGCGAGCGTCGAGAAGAACACGACCAGGAAGATGTTGAACATGCCCTTCTGCGCGTACTGCGTGCAGATGGCCACGACCGACTTCGAGTCTTCGACCGATGCCTTCGTCGCGCCCGTGTCGAGCTTGATGTTCGCCTTGATGAACTCGACCGCGCGATACGCGCCCGTCGACACCGCCTGCGTCGCCGCGCCGGTAAACCAGTAGATCACCGCGCCGCCGACGACGAGTCCGAGGAGGAATTGCGGGTGGAGGAGGGAGAGCTTGTCGATGTCCGTCGTCAGGCCGTTGGTCAGCATCACGATGATCGCGAAGATCATCGTCGTCGCGCCGACGACCGCGGTGCCGATGAGCACCGGCTTCGCCGTCGCCTTGAACGTGTTGCCCGCGCCGTCGTTCTCCTCGAGGTAATCCTTCGCCTTGTCCCACGCCGGCGTGAAGCCGAAGTCGCGCTGGATCTCCGCGTCGACGTTCGGCAGCGTCTCGATCGTCGAGAGCTCGTACACCGACTGCGCGTTGTCCGTGACGGGACCGTACGAGTCGACGGCGATCGTCACCGGACCCATGCCCAGGAAGCCGAAGGCGACGAGACCGAAGGCGAAGATCGCCGGGGCGATCATCAGCTCCGCGGCGTCCTTCGGGAACGTGCCGCCGATCCATGCGGCGATGCCCATGAGCCCCGCGATCGCGAGTCCCATCCAGTACGCCGAGAAGTTGCCGGCGATGAAGCCGGAGAGGATGTTCAGCGACGCGCCGCCTTCACGCGACGCGGTCACGACCTCGCGCACGTGGCGCGACTCGGTCGAGGTGAAAACCTTCACGAGCTCGGGGATGATCGCGCCGGCGAGCGTGCCGCAGGTGATGATCGTCGAGAGCTTCCACCACATCGACGTGTCGTTGCCGAGGCTGGGGATGAGGAGGTACGAGACGGCGTAGGTGACGCCGACGGAGAGGATCGAGGTGAGCCACACGAGGAACGTCAGCGGCGCCTCGAAGTTCATCTTGTCCGCGGTGCCGTAGCGGCCCTTCGCGATCGCCTCGTTGATGAAGTACGAGACGGCGGAGGTGACGATCATGAGCACGCGCATGACGAAGATCCAGACGAGGAGCTGGACCTGCACCTGCGCGTCGTGCACGGCGAGGAGGATGAAGGTGATGAGCGCGACGCCGGTCACGCCGTAAGTCTCGAAGCCGTCCGCGGTCGGGCCGACCGAGTCGCCCGCGTTGTCGCCCACGCAGTCCGCGATGACGCCCGGGTTGCGCGCGTCGTCTTCCTTGATGTTGAAGACGATCTTCATGAGGTCGGAGCCGATGTCCGCGATCTTCGTGAAGATGCCACCGGCGATGCGCAGCGCGGCGGCGCCCAGCGACTCGCCGATGGCGAAGCCGATGAAGACGGGGCCGGCGTAGTTGCCGGGCACGAAGAGGAGGATGAGCAGCATGATCACGAGCTCGGTCGAGATCAGGAGCATGCCGATGGACATGCCGGCCTTGAGCGGAATCGAGTAGGTGGGGAAGGGCTTGCCCTTCAGCGACGCGAACGCGGTGCGCGAGTTCGCGAAGGTGTTGATGCGGATGCCGAACCACGCCACGCTGTAGCTGCCGGCGATGCCGATCAGGCTGGCGATGATGATGATGGTCACGCGCAGCGCGTCGAAGTGCCGCAGCGCGCCGAAGTAGATGACCATGATCACGCCGATCATGACCCAGAGCCGCATGATGAACTTGCCCTGCGTGACGAGGTAGGTCTTGCAGGTCTCGTAGATGAGCTCCGAGATCTCGCGCATGGCGCGATGGACGGGCAGGTTCTTGAGCTGCATGTACATCCCGACGCCGAAGAGGAGTCCGAGGATGCAGATGAGGAGACCGCCCATGAGGAGGCGGTCGCCGCCCATGCCGAGAAATTGAACGCTGCCGAGGTCGGGCAGGACGAGGCTGGCCTCCGATTTGGCTTCGGCCGGATGTCCGGCGAGCTTGGCCTCGTCGGGCGAGGCGGCGGTGGCCTGCGCGTCTTGCGCGAGCGCAACCGTGCCGAGCGCGAGGGCTCCGATCAGCGCGACGAGGATGACGCGCGTAGTCCAGGACTTCATGATTCCTCCGTGTTGTGGCTGAAATGGCCGGGGAGCAGGTTCAGGCAAACCTCTCCCGTAGGGATTGGGCCCGTTTAGGCGGCGCGGATTGTAGCGGATTGGCAACGGTTCGTCACGCGGTAGGATCGCGGCGACGGATGCTGACGCTGATCGTGCTGTCGTGCAGTGTGGCCGCGGACGCGACGGCGGTGTCGATCGCGGCGTCGGTGCGCGGGATCAATGCGGCGCGCGGACTGGCGATGGCGGCGGCATTCGGCGTCGCGCAGGCGGTGATGGCGGGGTTGGGCTGGGCGGGCGGCGCGCTGTTCGGCGAGCTGTGGAGCGCGTGGGATCACTGGGTGGCGCTGGTGCTGCTCGCCGGCGTGGGCGTGAAGATGATCCGCGAGGCGTTCGCCGAGGAGCGCGCGCCCGCTACCGCGAGCGCGGGCTCGATCGCGCTGCTCGCGATTGCGACGAGTCTCGACGCGCTGGCGGTGGGCGTGTCGCTGCCCGCCCTCCGCGCCCCCGCCCTGCTCGCCCTGACGATGATTGGCGCGGTCACGTTCCTCTTCTCCGCCGCCG
>DATELS010000099.1:0-2008 GCA_035276365.1 Thermoanaerobaculia bacterium | reverse complement strand
CTGAATCTTCTTGCCGTCGACGCGACCTTTGTAGCGCGACGTCGCTTCCTTCATGACTTTGCCCATGTCCTTCTTCGACTGCGCGCCGGTCGACGCGATGATCTCGCGCAGTCCCGACTCGACCTCGGCGTCGGACAGTTCCGCGGGCAGATACGTCTTCAGCAGATCCATCTCGCTGCGTTCTTTATCCGCGAGCTCCGCGCGACCCGCGTTCGTGTATTGCTCGATCGAGTCCATCCGCTGCTTGACCGCCTTGCGGATCACGCTCATCGCCTCTTCATCGGACAGCTCGTGTCCGACGTTGATCTGTTCGTTCTTCAGCGAGGACTGCAGCATGCGCAGCGTGGAGAGGCGCTCCTTCTCCTGCGCCTTCATCGCCGACGTCATGTCGGCGCGCACCTGTTCGGCGAGTGTTGCCATTGCGTTCACCTCTCGGCGCATTCTATTCTCGCGCGCCATGCCGCTCGACGTTCGCCGGCTGCTCGAAGAAACGGGCGCGCTGCTCTCCGGCCACTTCCGACTTACTTCCGGCCTGCACAGTCCGAACTACGTGCAGTGCGCGCTGCTGCTGCAGCATCCGCGCGATGCGAAGGCGATCGGCGCCGCGCTCGCGGAGAAGCTCGAGCGTCCGGACAAGATCGTCGCGCCCGCCCTCGGCGGCGTGATCATCGGCTACACGGTCGCCGACGCGCTCGGATTGCCGTTCGTGTTCACGGAGCGGAAGGACGGGCAGATGACGCTGCGCCGCGGTTTTCGCATCGGCGAAGGCGAGCGCGTCGTGATCGTGGAAGACGTCGTGACCACGGGCAAGTCGACGCGCGAGACGGCGGACGTGATCGCGCAACACGGCGGCGTTGTCAGCGGCTTCGCGTCGATTCTGAATCGCAGCGGGAAGCCGAATCCGTTTGATGCTCCGTACGCGTCGCTGCTCGCGCTCGATCTCGACACGTACGAGGAGAGCGCGTGTCCGCTGTGCGCGCGCGGCGTCGCGCTCGACGCGCCCGGCTCGCGCTTCAGCCGCTCGTGAGCTTGTAGTTGACGGTCAGCTCGTGCACGACTTCCATGCGCTGCCCTTCGCGCATGAACGGACGGAAGCGCCACATGCGGATCGCGCGCAGCGTCGGCTGTTCGAACTCCTTGCGCTGCGGCGGCTTCACGATCGTCACTTCCTTCACGCGTCCGTCCTTGCCGATCACGTAGCGAACGACGAGTGAGTCTTCCCATCCGCGCATGGCCGCGGAGCGCGGATACATCGGATAGGCCTGCGAGAGGATGGGAAGTCGCAGCGGCTCGTCGCGCGGGATGTACACGCGTCCATCGGGCGGCGGAGGCGGAGGAGGCGGTGGCTGCTTGTCCGTGACGACGCTGCCGATCACGCCGCCGACGATGCCGCCGATCTCGCCGCCTTCGACGCCACCTTCCACGCCGCCTTCGACCGCGCCCGGCTGCTCGACCTGCGGCACGATCTCGTTTTCGACGACGGGCACGACGTCCGGAATCACGTTCGGCGCGACGATCTCATCGGGGATCTTCACCGGCGTCTTCACGACCTGCTGCGGCTTCGCCGCGGGCGGCGGTGGAGGCGGCGGCGGTGGCGGCGGCGCCTCCGCGAGATGAAACGCCATGTACAGCTTTGGCGATTGATCGGGAAATTCGACAGTCCAGACGTTGCCGATGATGACGGCGACGATCACGAGGACGTGCGCGCCGACGGACAGCGGCAGCATCTCGTAGAAGAGCCGCCGGCCACGCGCTGTGTTTTGCGGACGAGAGGTCTCGAACATGGGCCGAAGCGAAGGTGAGCGATGGTAGCACCTCGGATACACTCCGTCGCCGTGACCTTGAAGATCGTGACAGTCGCCGGGCAGCAGACGGAAGTCGAGACGGATGGCGACAAAACGCTGGAAGTGCTCGCCGCGCGCGAGGACGAGCTCGAGATTCGCGTCGACGGTCGCGTGTCCGTTGTTCCCTACATCGTGCAGGGCACGACGATCTCGTTCGCATATGA
>DATELS010000098.1:0-2049 GCA_035276365.1 Thermoanaerobaculia bacterium | reverse complement strand
AAGTGCGCAACGTGCGCGGCAACCTCACGATTCATGACGACTCGGGCTCGATCGAAGTCGACTCGCTGGTCGGCAACCTCGAGATCGAAGACGACTCGGGCGACATTCTCGTGAAGAACGTGAACGGCAGCGTGCTGATCGAAGACGACTCGGGCTCGATCACGGTGGCGCGCGTGGAAGGCTCGCTGCGCATCCGCAACGATGACTCGGGCTCGATCACGGTGCAGAACGTGCGGCACGACGTGACGGTGGACGACGACGGCTCGGGCGAGATCGAGGTCGCGGACATCGGTGGCAACTTCACGGTCGGGCACAAGTCGAGTGGGCACATCGACTACTCGCGCGTGGCCGGTCGCGTGAAGATTCCGGAACGCGACTAGCCGAGGATCGCGTCGAGCAGCGCGTCGACATCTTCGCCACTCTCGAAAAAGTGCGTGGGGTTCTCCGCGCGCAGTTTCTCCGCGGGCGTTTTTCCGGACGCGACGGCGATCGTCGTCGCGTCGTACGGCACGCCGCAGCGCACGTCGTAGATGGAGTCGCCGATGATGACGACGTCGCTTCCTTCGACGCGCAACCCGCGCAGCTCGGACGCGCGTCGCATGGCGATGGGAGGCAGCTCCGTGCGATCCGCGGAGTCGCTGCCGAACGCGCCGAACGGGAAGTAGTCGTTGAGGCCCGTGTCCCCGAGCTTGAGCCGCGCGCCCGGCTCGATGTTGCCGGTGAGTAGGGCGAGCGCGACGTCGTCACGTGTTGCGAGCTTTCGCACGAGTGCATGCATCCCGGGCAACACGCGCACGCGGCCGGGCGTGGCATTGCGCGCCAGTCCGGCGAGGTAGTGCTCCCACAAGCGCGGCAGTTCGGAGTCGATGGCTTCGCGCGAGAGTCCCGCGTCTTCGAGCACCATGCGCGCGATCTGCGGATCGGTGCGGCCGGAGAAGTCGTAGCGCGAGAGATCGCCGTCGTAGCCATGCACGGCGCGCAGCGCGTCGCCGAACGCACCGCGCGACGCGCCGTTGTCCGTGATCAGCGTGCCGTCGATGTCGAAGAGGACGAGGCGCATGGGCGGGAGATTGTAGACTGCGCGCGATGTCAGGACGTCCGCAGCCCGGCGAGTACGCGCCTTATGCGCAGGCAGACATCGACTTCGTCCCCGGCGATGACGCGATCGAGGCGCTCCGGGCTGCTTCACGCGAAACGATCGCGCTCTTTTCCGCGCTCGACGAGACGTCGATCGCCGGCCGCACGTACGCGCCCGGGAAGTGGACGGTGAAGCAGGTCGCCGGCCACCTCGCGGACGATGAGCGGATCTTCGCGTACCGCATGCTCTGCGGCGCAGCGACCCGCGCGAGCTCGCCGGCTTCGACGAGAACGAGTACATGAACGCGGTGGACTTCGAGTCGCGTCCGCTGCGCGCGCTCATCGACGAGCTCCGCATCGTCCGCGCCGCGACGATCGCGCTGCTCCAGCCGTTGACGGCGGACGAGTGGCTGCGCCGCGGCATCGTCAACGGCTACGAAGCGTCGGTGCGCGGCCTCGCATTTCACATCGCGGGACACGAGCTGCACCACCTGCGCGTGTTGCGCGAGCGGTACGGCCTCTAACGCGGCGCGGGCGAGGCGAGCGATTCCACCTCGTCCCACTCGACGGGCGTGATCTCGAACCCTCGCTCCTTCCGCGCGACGCAATAGACGCGATCCGTTCCGACGAAGAGTACGCGGCGGGTCTCCGTCTCGCCCTTCCGCTGCAGTCGCGTGAGACCGAGGAGATCGGCGCCGGCGATGCGGGTGCCTTGATACCAACCGAAGAGGCTCGCCTGCGCGAGAAGGAGAGCGGCGAGGAGCGTCGCGCGCGCGTAGAACGCCCGGTGTGCGGCACGTTCTCGCGCCGCGAGCTCGAGGACGACGGTCATCTGCAGCAGGATCGCGACGCACGTGGCGATCAGAAGCGTCGCGAGTGTCGCGGCCGGAATCATTCTGCGCGCCGCGAGGCTGGCGATGATCAACACGGCAGTGACGGCGCCGATGATGCGCGCCGCGCGGATGAGCTCCG
>DATELS010000097.1:0-2162 GCA_035276365.1 Thermoanaerobaculia bacterium | reverse complement strand
GAGGACGAGGTCGACGCCGCGAAGAGCCTGGTAGCCGTCGGAGTAGGTCTTGGTCAGTCCGCGGAGCTCGATCATGTGACTTAGTGTACTAATGCGTTAGTACAGTGTCAAGTGCTGTTCCTGGTGACTGGTTGCTGGTTGTCTGTGGTTCCTCGCGAAAATCCACAAGCAACTAGCCACTAGCAACCAGCCACAGTCGTCGGGCACGCTCTGTGTACGCCCCCATCTCCATGCGACGTTTCGCTCTCGTAACGCTCCTCCTCCTCGCCGCGGCGTGCGCCAGCGGACGCCGTCCGGCCAACGTGAAGCAGCCGGAGATTCGCGGGCACGCGGTGGGCTCGATCTTCTTCGGCTCCAGCCAGACCGCGGCGGTCGATGTGGAGGTGTCGGTGACGAATCGCGCGGACGTGCCTCTCATCGTGCACGCCATCCGCATCTCCTCTCCGATGATGGATCAGTACACCCTGCAGTCCGCCGAGCGATCGTTCCATCAGACGCTCGCGCCGGGTGAGTCGCAGACGTTCGCGCTCTCCGCGACGGCGTACACGAATCGCACGAACCTCGAGCCGACGGAGCCGCTTCAGTTGCGCGTCGACGTCGACTGCGAGGCCGCGGGCGCGCGCTTCCGCGAGATCGAAACGTTCCGCTGATCAGGAGCCCGAGTAGAGAACGAACGGCGCCCAGTACGACGGCTGCTGAAACGGCCCCGCGGTGCGCACGAGCGCGAGCTTCGCGTCGCGCAGCGCGACGGCGGGATCGCGTCCGGCGCGGATGCCGGCGTACATGCGATCCATCAGCTCCGGCGTCGCGCTGTCGTCGACGTCCCACAGCGCGGCGATGACGTTGTCCGCGCCCGCGTGCAGAAACGCCCATCCCAGTCCGACGAGGCCTTCACCCGCGTACGCGCGCGTGCCCGCGCCGCGGCAGCTCGAGATGGTGACGAGCCGCGCGTTGAGCGTCTCCTTCGCGATCTCCCGCGCGTACAACTTGAACGTCTCCCCCTCGGCCGCCAGCACGATCGCGGAGTCGAGCGGCTTTTGGCGCGTCGCGACGCCGTGCGCGACGAAGTGGAGAAACGTGAATGACTCCGGCGACGATGCGCGATACGCGGACGGCGTCGCGCGCGGTCCCTCGAGCACGACCGCGGAGCGGTCGAAGTAGCGCTTCACACGCGCCATCTCGTCCGCGGCATGCGTCAGCGCGCGGAAGCTCTTCGACGGCGGCGGCGCGTTGCCGACGAGCAGCAGCCGTGGCGCGGCGGATGGTTTCGCCGCGCCGTTCGCGAGCAGACGCAGCGAGCCGGCTGTGGAGATGACCGCATCCTCGATCCAGTAATGCGGGTGCGGCGACGGTACGACCAGCGTCTCCATGTTGAACGCGTGGAGACTGCCCGACGGGATGACGATCACGTGCGCGCCCGGCGCGATCGCGCGCGACGCCGGCTCGACGAGCATGCGCCACAACGCGATGCCGCGCGCGCCGCTCGTCTTCAGCGATGCGCGTGCGACGACGAGATCGGCTTGATAGCCGTTGATGGCGTACTCGATCTCGCGCTTCGGCGCGAGCCGCACGAGGTCGACCTTTTTCGGCGTGACGACCCACAGATACGAATGCTCGGCGCCAAGCCAGTAGCAGAGGATGGTCGCGCGAGTGTCGCGCGCGATGGTGCGCACGTCGCGTTGTTTCTCGCGCGGCCGCACCTCGCCGAGGCTTTGCGCGCGGCTGGCCTCGGTCACGGAGAGCGCGTCTTCGATGCGATTCTGCGCGACGAGAAAATCGACGTAGCTGTCGAAGAGCTCCGCGACGGCGGTGAAGAAGGAGAAGCGGAGCTCCGGATCGTGGATGCTGTCGCGAATCCCGCGCGCGGAGTCGACGGCCTGGCGAAAGTCCGCGTCCGCCTTCGCGGCGTTGCCGGTTTTGACGAAGAGCTGTGCGAGACGCGCATGCGTCTCCCAAACGGTCTGCTCGGATTTCGTTTTCTTCAGCACGTCGCGGAGCTGCCGCTCCGCGTCCGCGAACTTTCCCTCGGCCGTCGCGACGCGTCCCGACATGAGCACCGCGCGCGGCTGCTCGGTCTCGTCCGCCGCACCTCGTGCGAGATCCGCATAGCGCCGCCCGTCGGCGATGCGCCCCGTACGCAGCGCGAGATTCGCGAGACGCAG
>DATELS010000096.1:0-3384 GCA_035276365.1 Thermoanaerobaculia bacterium | reverse complement strand
GCAGGCGGGACGCCCGAAGCCGTACGTGCGCATCGTGCGCATCGACGCCGCGACGAAGGCGCTCGTGAGCCAGCCCGACATCTGGAACACGTCGTTCGCCTACGCGTATCCCGATGCCTGCGCGAGCGACTCGGGCGACGTCGGCATCACGCTCTTCCGCGGAGGCGGCCCCGTGAATCCGACGCACGTCGTCGGCATCTGGCACAACGTGAACAACAACTGGCAGCTCGCGGACACGCGCGTGGGGACGAACGGCCCGCAGGACACGAAGTGGGGCGACTACCTGACGTGCCGCCGTCACTCTCCCGACGGCTTCACCTTCATCGCCTCGGGCTACACGCTGCAGGGCGGCGCGCTGCAGTCGAACATCGAGCCGCGCTACGTCCACTTCGGTCTGGAGAAAAACGCGCCGGCGGTGGCGCGCTGGATCAACGCGTAACGGGGTTTGTCGCGCGCGGAATGGTCCGTCCGCGCGCGACATTATCCGTTGCGCCATGTTCGACAACCTGCAGGACAAGATGGACCGGGTCTTCAAGACCCTGCGCGGCGAGGCGACGCTCAACGAGTGGCACATCGACAACGCGCTGAAGGAAATCCGCGTCGCGCTCCTCGAGGCCGACGTTCACTTCAAGACGGTCAAGGAGTTCACGAACCGCGTTCGCGAGAAGGCGGTCGGCGGCGACGTGCTCACGGCGTTCTCGCCGGCGCAGCAGGTCACGAAGATCGTCCGCGACGAGCTGCAAGGTCTCCTCGGCGGCAACGAGGTCGGACTCGCGCTTGTCGGCAGTCCCGCCGTCCTGATGATGGTCGGCCTGCAGGGATCGGGTAAGACGACGACCTCGGGCAAGCTCGCGCTGCACCTCAAGAATCGCGGACGCCGTCCGCTGCTCGTGCCCGCCGACGTCTATCGTCCCGCCGCCATCGATCAGCTCCGCATCGTCGCGAGCAACGTGAAGGTGCCGTTCTACGAGATCGGCGACAACCGCGATCCGATCGACATCGCGCGCAAGGCGCTCACCGAAGCGAAGACGCTGCTGTACGACACGGTCATTCTCGACACCGCGGGCCGCCTGCACATCGA
This sequence comes from Thermoanaerobaculia bacterium, assembly GCA_035276365.1. Classification (GTDB taxonomy): domain Bacteria; phylum Acidobacteriota; class Thermoanaerobaculia; order Gp7-AA8; family Gp7-AA8; genus QHVT01. The sequence goes on along the minus strand of DATELS010000096.1, from coordinate 2,303 downwards.
CGACGAGTTGATGCAGGAGCTGCAGACGATCAAGAACGACGCGCGTCCGAGCGAGATCCTCTTCGTCGCCGACGCGATGACGGGCCAGGACGCCGTGAAGTCCGCGCGCGAGTTCGACGAGCGCCTCGGCGTCACCGGCATCGTGCTGACGAAGCTCGACGGCGACGCGCGCGGCGGCGCCGCGCTCTCGATCAAGTCGGTCGTGAACCGCCCGATCAAGTTCGTCGGCGTCGGCGAAAAGTACGCGGACCTCGACGTCTTCTATCCCGACCGCATGGCCTCGCGCATCCTCGGCATGGGCGACGTGCTCTCGCTCATCGAGAAAGTCGAAGCGGAAGTCGATCAGAAGGAAGCGGCGCGGCTCGCGGAGAAAGTCGCGAAGGACAAGTTCACGCTCGAAGACCTGCGCTCGCAGTTGCAGCAGGTGAAGAAGATGGGACCGCTGTCGTCCCTCGTCGGCATGCTGCCGGGCGCGGGGAAGATCAGCGAAGACGACATCGACGAGAAAGCGATCGTGCGCATGCAGGCCATCCTCGACTCGATGACGAAGAAAGAGCGCGAGTACCCGCAGATCATTAGCGGCCAGCGGAAGAAGCGCATCGCCAAGGGCTCGGGCACGTCGGTGCAGGAGATCAACCGCCTGCTCAAGCAGTATCTGCAGATGAAGAAGATGATGCGCAGCTTCTCGAAAGGCATGGGGGCGCGGAAGTTCGGTAAGATGATGAAGGGATTACCGCCGGAGTTTCTCCAGTAGCGGAGCGTGCGGTAGCCTTGGGCCTCAGCGCTGCCGGCCGTGCCGGCCCGGAATTCTTGCAGTAGGCGACCTGTTCGGCCCCGTCGCAGCAACCAATTCAAGGAGTTACAGAGCACATGCTGAAAATTCGTTTGCGCCGCGGTGGAGCCACGCACGCCCCCTTCTACCGCATCGTCGTTTCCGACTCGCTGAAGACGCCCGCGGCGGCGACGGTCGAGCAGATTGGCCACTACGATCCGAAGAAGAATCCGGCGGACGTGAAGATCGACCGCGCCCGCGTCGACTACTGGGTCAGCAAGGGAGCGCAGCTCTCGCCGACCGTGAAGTCGCTCCTCAAGAAGACGAAGTAGGCGTTTGGTCATGACGGAGCTGGTCGAGTTCCTCGCGAAGTCCCTCGTCGACAATCCGGACGAGGTGAGGATTCGCACGCGCGAGCGCGACCAGCAGACCGTCCTCGAGCTCGAGGTCGCGCCCGGCGACCTCGGCAAAGTCATCGGACGCCAGGGCCGCACGGCCCGCGCGATCCGCACCGTGCTCGCGGCGGCAGGACAGAAGTCGCGCCGCCGCTACACGCTCGACATCCTCGACTGAGATGTCCCGCATCGCCGTCGGCGTGATCCGCAAGGCGCACGGAGTGCGCGGAGAAGCGAGCGTCGAGCCGTGGACCGACTCCGCGGAGCGCTTCGAAGAGCTGAGCGCGGTCACGCTCGTCTCGCCGGATGAGTCGCAGACGCGCGCGGTGACGATCGAAGGCACGCGCGCGCACGGCGAGCGCGCGCTCGTGAAGTTCTCCGGCATCGAGACGCCGGAAGACGTGCAGCTCCTGCAGAACTGGACGATCGAGATTCCGGAAGACGAGGCGCGGTCGTTGGAGGAAGACGAGTACTTCATCCACGACCTCATCGGCCTCACGCTCTTCGACGGCGAAGGCCGCGAGCGCGGCGTCGTCGCGGACGTGCTCGAAGGCGGCGGCGGTTTGCTCCTCGCCGTGAAACGCAGCGACGGCAAAACGTTCGAGCTCCCGTTTGCCGCGGAGCTGTGCACGGAGATCGACCTTTCCGCGAAGAGGATGGTAGTCAACCTGCCGGAGGGATTGGACGATCTGGACGCGATCGACGGCTGAGTCTCAAAGTCTTCGAGTCGCAAAGTCTCAAAGATGAAGTGCGGCGCCAGTGTGTGCTCCTTTGAGACTTTGAGACTTGTAGACTTTGCGACTGCCGATGCGTCTCGACTTCATCACCATCTTCCCCCGCATGTTCGACGCCTTCCTCGCCGAGGGCGTGATCGCACGCGGAGTGAAGCAGGGGCAGCTCGACATTCGCGTGCACGATCTGCGCGACTTCACGAGCGACAAACATCGCTCGACTGATGACGAGGCGTACGGCGGCGGACCGGGGATGGTCATGCTCGGCGAGCCGGTACTGCGCGCGGTGGAATCGATCGGCGCGGGACATGTCGTCATGACGTCGCCGCAGGGACGGCGATTCGATCAGCGCGTCGCGAGCGAGTTGCGCGACCAACAGCACCTCGTGTTTCTCTGCGGACGCTA
>DATELS010000095.1:0-8660 GCA_035276365.1 Thermoanaerobaculia bacterium | reverse complement strand
GCGGCCGCGCTTGGGACAGGGAGATGAATGTTCAGTCTTTCTACCGACTCGTTGAGTCTTGATTCTGTGAGTCGGCCGCTTCGCACTGCTTGTTTCACTGCCGCGATCGCGGCATCGGTGTCGGGCGAGAAGAGGATTTGGTCGATGCCGGCTTCGATCGCGCGCACGGCGGCTTCGCCGGGATCGAAATGCGCGGCGAGGCCGCCCATGTCCATCGCGTCGCTGACGATCATTCCGTCGAAGCCGAGATCGCGGCGGAGGATGTCGATGATCGGACGCGAGAGCGTTGCCGGCATCGTTCCGCTACGCGGCACTTCATTCGCGTGCGTGCCGTATGCGTTTTCGAATTGCGCGCGCACGGGAACGGGCGTCGGGTCGAGTGCGGGGACGGCGAGATGGCCGGCCATCACCGAGCGCACTCCCGCGTCGATCGCGGCGCGGAACGGGACGAGCTCGACGCGCTCGAGGCGCTCGCGCGTGACGTCGAGCACGGGCAGCGCGCGATGCGAGTCGACGTGCGTGTCGCCGTGGCCGGGGAAGTGCTTCGCCGTCGCGATGACGCCTTCGCTCTGAATGCCGCGCACCGTCGCGGCGACGTAGCGCGCCACTTCGTGCGCGTCCTCGCCGAAGCTGCGCGTGTTGATCACCGGATTGTCCGGATTCACGTTCACGTCCGCGACCGGCGCGAAGATGTGATTGATGCCGAGGGCGAGCGACTCGCGCGCGGTCGCGCGGGCCTGCTCTTCTGCGAGCTCGAGGTCACCCGTCGCCGCGAGCGCCATCGCCGGCGGCCACCAAAGCGCGTCCGTGAAGCGCATGCCCACGCCGGACTCAAAGTCCGCGCTGACGAGCAGCGGCCAAGAACTGATCGCCTGCAGCTCGCGTGTCACCCGCGCCGCCTCCGCGCTCGTCGACTGAAACCAGATGATCCCGCCGACGTGATTCTCGCGCACGTGCCGGACGAGATCGTCCCCGCGCGCGGGGACGGAGAAGAGGCGGCCGATTTTCCGAGCGACATCCACGTCAGTTCGATTTGCAGTACGGCGCGACTTCGGACTCGAAGCCCGGCTTGCCGATGAGGATCGGACAATACTCCGCGCGGACGAACGCGATCTCCTCCGCCGTCTCCGCAATCGCTTTCGACTTCAGAAACGCGTCGTACGCGAACGACAGATGCATCCCTTCGCTCGTGATGCCTTTATCGTTCGGCAGGACTTCACTGTGCAGCTCCGGCTCGAGGTCCGCGCGAATCCTTTTCAACGTGCGCATCCCCACGAGACCCGCGGGCACGAGGTACAGCCGGTCCGTGATGCGTTCCTGCCGCTCGTACACGTAGCCCTCCTTCTCGGCGACGGGCGTCGCGCGATAGCAGGAGAGGTCGGCGCGATAGCGGCCTTTCTGGTCGGCCGGAACGTCGATCCAGTGGCCGTTGCACGTCATGCTTTCCGGCTCGAGGGAGAAGCAGAACTCCTCGCAGTACACGCGCACCTTCGCAAACGGCACCGGAGCGCCGGTGACGGCGTCGAGCACCTGACCGCCGAGATATGCGCGGCTGCAACCGGCGAGAAGGAGAAGACCGAGGAGAGACGCGCGTCGGGTCGCTCGCATGGAGGCGATCATACCCACCCCGAACGTCACCACCGACCCCACCACCGCGTACCACGGCCATGCGGTCTTCGTTGCGAAGGCGACGTAGCTGACCGCGGCGATGCCGGCGCTCATGCCCACGAGTGCGGACGGCGTCGATGCGCGTTTCGTGGCGCCGAGGAAGAAGACGCCGAGGATGGGGCCGTTGATGAGGGAGGCGATGGCGAGAGCGGTGTTCAGTGCGGAGCGCGCAGTGTGTTGCAGCGCAAGGCCGACCGCGATCTGCGCGATCCCCGCGAGCACCGTGATCACGCGCGACGCCTGCATCGCGCGGCGATCGTCGCGCGGGCGCATCAGGTCCGCGACCACCGTCGCCGCGATCGAGTTCAGCGACGACGACATCGCCGCCGCGAGAATCGCCGCGACGACGAGTCCCGACAAGCCGGGCGGCATGTGATTGGCGATGAAGTGCGGGAACACCTGATCGGGCGCGGAGACCGGCGCGTGCTCGCCGTAGAACGCGAACAGCAGCACGCCGATGAAGAGGAACATCGCGAACTGCACGAACACCACGACGCCCGACACCAGCAGCGCCTTCGCCGCGCTGCGCGGACGGTCGGTGCACAAGTAGCGCTGCACCAGGTATTGGTCCGTGCCGTGCGTCGAGAGCGTGAGAAACGTCCCGCCGATCACGCCCGACCAGAATGAGAACGTCTTCGTCAGGTCGAGCGAGAAGTCGAAGAACCGGAACTTGCCCGCCGCGGCGCCGAGCTCGATCGCGTGCGCGAGTCCCACGTGTTGCGCGAGCACCACCGCCGCGGCGATCGCGCCGAAGATGTAGATCCCGAGCTGCACGACCTCGATCCAGACGATCGCCTCGATGCCGCCGATCAGCGTGAAGACGATCATCACCACGCCCAGTCCGATGATCGACCCGCTGATGCCCGCGGCCTTGAACACCGCCGCGATCACGAACGCCGTCAGCAGCAGGCGCACGCCGTCCGCGACCGTGCGCATCACCACGAAGAGCGACGCCGCGAGCGCCTTCACCGGTGCGCCGAAGCGCGTCTGCAGCAGCTCGTACACGGTCACGAGCTCGCCGCGGAAATACCACGGCATGAACACGGCCGAGATGATCACGCGGGCGATGCAGTAGCCGAGGACGAGTTGGAGGAAGCGGAAGTCGCCGCCGCGGGCCCAGGCGATGCCGGGCACCGAGATGAACGTGATCGTCGACGTCTCCGTCGCCACGATCGATGCCGCGATCGCCCACCACGGCACGTCATGCGACGCGAGAAAGTACTGGCGCGTCGTCTTCTGGCGGCGCGAGAAGTACACGCCGGCGCCGATCACGGCGGCGAGATAGAGGACGATGATCGCGGTGTCGAGCGTCATCCGGGAAAGCGATAGTGCCCCGTCACGCGATATGCGAACAGCACGTCCTCGATCTTCGCGCCGAGTCCGACGTTGTGCACGATGAGGTAGCGATCCGTGCCGCGCACCGGCACGTCCGACACGATCCCGATGTGCGGCACGCCCGCGGTGAGCACCCACGCCACGATGTCACCGGGCTTGTAGTCGGCGCCGCGACTCGAGATGCGCAGCGTCTTGCCGTTGCGCGCGAAGAACGTCGCCAGGTTCGGCACGCGGCGGTGATCGATGTTCGCGTCCGGCGCGCGCGCTCCCCAGTCGTGCGGATAGCGGTCGAAGTTCCGCTTCATGTCCTCGTGCACCAGCACCTGCAGATCGACGCCCGCGTTGCGATACGCGCGCACGAGCACGTCCGTGCACACGCCGCGGTCGAGCGGCACGTCGCCGCCCGGATACGGGATCGCGCGATAGCGCGCGTCGTACATGCGCGTCACGCCCACCTGGCGTTTCGCGCCGTCGATCACCTTCTGCATCGCGATCGGCTGCGCCGAAAGCGAGGTCGCGAGCGCGGCGGCTAGAATCATGCGCGTGAGTGACATCGTCATTCCCGAAACGACAGAACACGTGATCGCGGCCAGCACGTTCCACTTCGGCGGCACGTACCGCTGGGCGAGCGTCCGCGCGATCGGCGATCCCGCGAAGCACCTGATGATCTCACGCGACGAGAAGGAGACGACGGTCGTCACCGACGATCTGTCCGACCTCGACGTCATCGAAGTGAATCCCGATCGCTGGACGCTCGTCTCGATCGACTGTTCGCAGCCGTTCTACTGCGTCGGCTTCATCGCGCGCATCTCCGGCACGCTGAGCGCGGCCGGCATCGACCTGCTCGTCCTCTCGACGTTCACGCGCGACTGGGTCTTCGTCAAAGAAGGCGATGCGCCGCGCGCAGCAGACGTTCTGCGCGCGGCGGGCTTCAGTGAGCGGTGACTTCCTCGCCGTCCGTCGCCTCGTGATCCTCTTCGCGATGGAAGAGTGACGCGAGTCGCGTCTTCGCGCGATCGGCGACGACGAAGAACGCGGGCACGACGAGCAGCGAGAGCAGCGTCGAGATCACGAGTCCGCCGATGATCGCCACGGCCATCGGACCGCGCGTCTCCGCGCCGGGTCCGAGCGCGAGCGCGGGCGGAATCGCGGCCATCATCGTCGCGGTCGTCGTCATGAGAATCGGGCGGAGGCGCACCGGTCCCGCCTTCAGCATCGCCTCGTGCGCGGACATACCCTCGCGCTGCTTCTGCACGGCGTAGTCGACGAGGATGATCGAGTTCTTCTTCGCGATGCCCATCAAGAGCAGCAGTCCGATCATCGAGAAGATGTTCAGCGTCTTCCCCGTCACGAGCAGCGCGAACGCGGCGCCCGCGACCGATAGCGGCAGAATCGAGAGCACGGTCACGGGATGCAGGAAGGAGTTGAACTGCGACGCGAGGACCATGTACGCGACGATGATGCCGAGGATGAGGGCGAAGCGGAGCTGGCCCATCGACTCGGTGAACGCGACCGACGATCCGCCGAGCACGACGCGATATCCGGGCGGCACGTCCTTCATCATCCCCTGCACGTACTTCAGCGCGTCGCTCTGCGACTTGCCCGGCGCGACGTTGCCGTAGATCGAGATCGCGCGCTCGCGATCGCGTCGCGTGACCGACTGCAGCGCGGGTCGCTCTTCTTCTTTCACGAGCGTCGACAGCGGCACGAGCTCTCCCGACGCCGTCCTCACCCGCAGTCTCGCCAAATCCTCGGGGCGCGTGCGCTGCTTCGCGAGGAGACGCGTGCGGATGTCGATGCGGCGTCCGCCGGTCGAGTACTTGCCGCTGCGCACGCCGCCGACGAGCGCGTTGATCGTCGTCGCCACTTCCTCGACGTTGACGCCGAGGTCGGCGGCGCGGGCGCGATCGGGAACGATGCGCAGCTCGGGCATGCCGACCTGATAGTCCGTGTCGACGTCCGTCGCGAGGCCACTCGCGGCGAGCTTCTCGCGCATGTTGTTCGCGAGCTCGATCAGCTTCTCCCACTCCGGTCCGCGCACCGAGAACTCGATCGGGAATCCGCGCTGCGCGGTGAAGCCCTGCTGCGAGAGGTCCTGCACGACCGCGCGCACGCCGGGATACGAGTTGAACTCTTTGCGGATCGCCGAGGAAAACGCCTGCTGATCGCGCTTGCGCTGATCGGGCGGCACCATCGTCACGAAGAGGATGCCGCTGTTGACGCTTCCACCGCCGCCGCCGACGCTCCCGAACACGCGCACCGTTTCCGGCTGCTGCTGCAAAAACGCCTCAGCGCGTTTGAACACGCGATCCGTTTCCTCGAGATTCGCGCCGACCGCGGTCTGCAGGCGCACCATCATGCGGCTCTGGTCCTGCGACGGCACGAACTCGCTCGGCAGTTTCTTGAACACGAAGATCGACGAGACGAAGACGATGATCGCGAGCGCGAGCACCGACATCGGCCGGCGCAGTCCCATCGCCAGCACTCTTCCGTACGCGTTCGAGAGCTTGTCGAACGCGACGTCGACCGCGTGGCCGAGCTTCGACTGCCGCTCGCCGCCCGCGCGCAGCATCTGCGCGGAGCGCGCCGGCGCGAGCGTGATCGCCTCGACGTACGACAAGAGCACGGCGACGCAGAGCGTCACGCCGAACTGCAGGAAGAACTTCCCGATGATGCCCTTCATGAACACGACGGGCAGGAAGATCGCGCAGACCGCGAGCGTCGCGGCGAGCGCGGCGAAGCTGATCTCCTCCGTCCCCTCGCGCGCGGCGCGCACGCGGCCCTTGCCCATCTCGCCGTGGCGGAAGATGTTCTCGAGCACCATGATCGCGTCGTCGACGACGATGCCGACCGCGAGCGCGAGTCCCAACAGCGTGAACGTGTTCAGCGTGAAGCCGAAGAAGTAGATGCAGGCCACGGTGCCGAGGAGCGACATCGGGATGGCCATGATCACGTTGAGCGTCGCGCCGAACGAGCCGAGGAAGAGCCAGCAGATGAACGCGGTGAGGAGCACGGAGAGCAGGAGCTCGAACTCGATCTCGTGCACCGACTCCTCGATGAACTTCGTCGAGTCGAAGTTGACCGCGACTTCCATCCCGGGCGGCAGCGTCTTCTGAATCTCCGCGAGCGCGTCCTTCACGCCGCGCGCGACCGCGACCGCGTTCGAGCCGCGCTGCTTGCGGATGCCCATTCCCTGTGCAGGCTCGCCGTTCGCGCGCGAGATGCGGCGGACGTCTTCGAAGCCGTCTTCGACCATCGCCACGTCGCTGAGGTAGACCGGCGCGCCTTCGACTTCCTTCACGACGAGGTTGCGGAACTCGTCGAGGTTGAACGCCTCGCCGAGAACGCGGACGTTCACTTCGCGTCCGGAAGTCTCGAGGCGTCCCGCGGGCAGCTCGACGTGCTGCTGTTGAATCGCGGCGAGGACTTCGCTTGCCGTCACGCGGCGCTCGTCGAGCTTGTCGGAGTCGATCCAGATGCGGATGTTGCGATCGACGGTCTGCGTCTGAATCTCGCCGACGCCGGGCACGGTCTGCAGCCGCTCTTTCACGCGATAGCGCGCGTAGTCGGCGAGCATCTGCGGCGAGTACGGACCGGAGACGCCGATCCAGAGAATCGGCTGGTCTTCGGGATTGGATTTCGAGACAACGGGCGGCTCGAGGTCGCGCGGCAGGCGGCGCTGCACCTGCGCGATGCGCGCCTGCACGTCCTGCAGCGCGAGGTCGACGTTGCGCGCGAGGTCGAGCTCCACGGTGACGTTGCCCGATCCCTGGCGCGAGCTCGAGGTGATGTTCTTCACGCCCTCGACCTGCATCAGCGCTTCTTCGATCGGCTCGACGACGTCGTGCTCGATGACTTCCGGCGCCGCGCCTTCCCATGCCGCGCTGACGCTGATCGTCGGCAGATCGACGTCCGGCATCTGCGAGATGCCGATGCGCGACGCGGCCACGCCACCAAAGACGATGGTCGCCGCCATGATCATCCAGGCGAAGACCGGCTTCTCGATGCAGACGTTCGTGATTTTCATGGGTTCACCGCGTGACTTTCACCTTCGCTCCATCGCGCAACGCTTCCGCGCCGCGGACGACGAGCATTTCGCCCGGTGCGATTCCGTTCTTCACTTCGACCTGGCCGTCGGCCGTGCGCATGCCGAGGGTGAGGATGCGTTGGGAGGCGACGCCGTTCATGACCGTGTACGCGAGAAAGCCGTTCTCGCTCGGACGGATCGCGGTCTGCGGAATCACCGGCGCGAGTCGCGGCGAGCCGACGGGCACCGTCACGCGCGCGAATGCGCCGGGACGCAGCTCGGGACGATTCGCGTCGACGACATTCGCCGTCACGTCGACCATGCGCGACGCCTGATTCGCCGCCGCCGCGATGTGCGTGATGCGCGCCTCGTGCTGCGTCGCGTCCTCGGCGACGTTGAAGTGCGCGAGGATCCCCGTCCGCATCGACGTCGCGTCCTGCTCCGGCACCTGGAAGCGCAGCAGCAGTGGATCGCGCCGCATGAGCGTGGCCAGCACCGTACCGACCGGTACGTACTGTCCCGTCTCGACGGTGCGCGTCTGAATGATGCCGGTGACCGGCGCGCGCACGTACGCGTCGTGCAGATTGAGCTTCGCCTGCGACAACGCCGCCTGCGCCTGTGACACCTCGGCCGCCGTGCTCATCACCTTCGTACGCCACGTCTCAATCTCTTCGCCGCGGATGAGTCCCGGATGCTTCGCGCTCGCGTCCTGACGCCGCGCGTAGCCGGCCTCCGCCTCCGCCTTCGCGGCGAGGTTCTTCTGCAGCGTCGCTTCCGCGGACGCGACTGCGAGGCGATAGCGCTCCGGCTCCACCTCGGCCATCGTCTGGCCTTTCTGCACGAGCTGCCCTTCGCGGAACAGCACGCGCTCGATCGCGCCGGCGACGCGCGCGGTCACCGCGACGCGCTCGAACGCGTCGAGCGAGCCGACCGCGGTGACGGAGTACTCGACCTGCCGCGACTCGACCGGATGCACTTCCACGGGGAACTGCATCGGACCCTTCTTGCCGCCGCCTTTGGCGTCTTTCGATTCCGCGGCGTCGCCCTTGGAGCAGGCGAGGAAGACAGAAGTCAGAAGGATGAAGGATGAAGCCACAACCAAACGACTGAGTCTCGCGATGCTCATTTCAACCTTCATCCTTCTGCCTTCATCTTTCCTACCGCCTCCACTCCGCTCGCCTCTCTCACGGCGAGATACGCGACTGCCATCCGATACCTCGCCGTCACTTCCGCCACCTCGGCCTCGAAGAGGCGTTGGTTCGCATCCGCGAGCTCGAGCGCGCTCGCGAGTCCCTCGCGATACAGCGCGTTCGTCTCGTCCGCGTTCTTGCGCGCCGCGCGCAGCGCCGCCGCGGCTTCGCGCAGCGCGGCCTGTTCGGTCGAAAGCTGCACGCCCGCGCTGCGCATCTGACGCTCGACGTCGCGCAGCTCCGCTTCGAGCGCGAGCTCTTCGCCGCGCACGAGCGCGTTGCGCTCCGCGCGTTCCGCGCGACGCACGCCGGCGTCGAAGACGGGCCAGGCGAAGGTCACGCCCATGAAGCCGAGGTTGGTGCGGTTCGTGAGGGCGCCATCGTTGACGTTGCGGGTTTGCGCGTTGAAGAGCACGGACGGGAGAAAGCGCGCGGACGGT
>DATELS010000094.1:0-4251 GCA_035276365.1 Thermoanaerobaculia bacterium | reverse complement strand
GAAGTGCGCGACACGAACGAGCACGACGAAGCCCTCGGTCTCGCTCCCGACTTCATCCTGCTCGACAACATGAATCCCGATCAGCTCCGCGACGCCGTTGCGCGCACGAACGGCCGCGTTCCCCTCGAGGCGTCCGGCGGGATCACCCTCGACACCGTGCGCGCCGTGGCTGAGACCGGCGTCGACCGCATCTCCGTCGGCGCGCTCACCCATTCGGTGAAGGCCCTCGACATTTCCATGCGAATCGCCGCAATCGACACCCGCATGGCATGAGCGTTGCCGTCGTGCCCAACCGTGCCCTCTCCCTTCACGATCGCCATCGTCGATGACGACGCCGCCATCCGCCGGCTCGTGCGGCTCTTTCTCCGCCGCGCGGGATTTGAAACGCTCGAAGTCACTACGGGCGAGGAAGCGCGCGCCGCGCTGACGACCGAGGAGTGGGATTTGGCGATATTGGACCGGAGACTGCCGGACATGGACGGCGTCGTCCTCGCGCACGAACTCAAGTCCAACGCGGACTTCCGCACGCGCTACATCATCATGCTCACCGGCGAAGACGAGCAGAAAGACAAAGTCGAAGGACTCGAGCTCGGCGCCGACGACTACATCACCAAGCCCTTCCAGTATCCCGAGCTCCTGGCGCGCATCCGCGCCGGCAAGCGCATCGTCGACCTGCAGAAAGAGCTGATGGAGACCAACAAGCGCCTCGAGCTTTTGTCCATCACCGACGGACTCACCAAGCTGCACAACCATCGCTACTTCCAGGACGAGCTCGCGCGCGCGTTCGACGAGTCGCAGCGCTATCAGCGTCCGCTGTCGCTGGCGATGATCGACATCGACTTCTTCAAGAAGATCAACGACACGTACGGCCACGCGGTCGGCGACGACGTCCTGAAGCGCGCCGCGGCGCTGTTCCGCGAGTCCGTGCGCAGCACCGATCTCGTCGCGCGGTACGGCGGCGAGGAGTTCGCCGTGATGATGCCCGAGACCGAGCTGCGCGACGGCTGCGCGTTCGCGGAGAAGATCCGCACGCTCATCGAGCAGACGCCGCTCGAGACGCAGGCCGGACCGGTGCAGGCCACGATCACCATCGGCATCGCCAGCGTACCGCACACGCGCACGCACACGCCGAAGGAGCTCATCATCGCGGCCGACCGCGCGCTGTATCGCGGCAAGAAGAACGGCCGCAATCAGGTGCAGGCCGAGCGTCGTCGGGAAGGTGCGCAGCGCGCGCCGCGGACGCCTACCGAATCGCAGCAAGTCGCGGCGCGGTCGTGAGCGTTGCTTCGGAGTCAGGCCAGCGAGCGGAGCGCGCCTTCGATCTCCGAGCGGAGACTGACGACGTGCTGCTGAATCTTCGCCTCGACTGCGGGGCTCTCGCTCGCCTGTTCGACGAGCGACTCCACGGCCTTCTCGACTTCCGCCGCATCGGTCGAGATGCGCTGGTAGCCGTAGCTGCCGCCCGAGCCCTTCAGTTGATGGGCGAGATACGCCACGCGCTCCAGCGCGCGCGAGTCGCCCGAAGTCTCGAGTGCGGTCTGCATCTCGGCGACCTTCGCCCGCGCCTCGTCCAGAAACTCACGTCTCAGCTCATTGAGCTCGTAATCCACCATCGGTCCCGGACCGCACGTTGCACGGGGTGTGCCGCGTCGCGGTTCGCCTATGATTTCCCGCGATGAACGCCGAGACGCTCACGGTGCCGCGCGCGGACTTCGACATGGAGGAGCCGTGGGCCACGCCCGCCGCGTGCACGCCCGTGCGCCTGCGCCGCGCCACCGACGGCGCGACGCCGCGCCTGGCCACGAGCCTCGCCGCGTGGTTCGATGACGAGTACCTGACTGTGCTCTTCTCCGCGTCCGACGATCACATTCAGGCGACGCTCAACGAGCACGACGCGCCGCTGTACGAGCAGGACGTCGTCGAGCTCTTTCTCGCGCCGCGCGCGCCGGAGCACTACTTCGAGATCGAGGTCAGCCCGCGCGGCACGCTGTTCGACGCCGCGATCGATTCACCGGACGGCGTGCGCGCGACGATGAAGGTGGATCGCACGTGGAACTGCGAGGGACTGATCGCCGCGGTGCGCCGCGTGACGGAGTCGAACGGCTCGGTGACGATCGACACCGTCGTGCGCGTGCCGTTCGCGTCGCTGGGACAGCCGACGCCCGCGGCGGGCGAGCAGTGGCGCGCGAACTTTTTTCGCATCGACCGCCACCCGCAGCTCGGCGACGAGTTCACCGCGTGGCAGCCGACGTTCCAGTTGCCCGCGGATTTTCACGTGACCGCGGCATTCGGGACGCTACGGTTCGCCTAGCATCGCCTTTGCACGGCCCGCGAAACACATGCGACGTCTCTCCCTCCTGATCTTCCTCTCTCTCGTTCCCACGTTCCTCTTCGCCGGCCAGTGGGGCTCGCGCGGCATCAGCAAGCGGTTCGTCACCGCGGGCAATCTCCTGTACGACGCGGACGGCCGCGGCGTGACCGTGTACGACGTCTCCAATCCCGCGAACATGCGCGCGGTCGACGTCGAGCTGGCAGACGATGAAACCTACGACGTCGCGCTCACCGCGACCGACGCCGTCACCGCCACGCATCGCGGCGTCGATCGCTACACGCTCAACGCGGACGGCACGCTCACGCGCGTCGCCGCCGACTCGTGGCAGCGTGAGGGAGGCGCGTCGCACGTCGCCGCGACGGCGTCGTGGATCGCGGCATCAGGAGGCAAGCAACTCTTCGCGCTCGAGCGGACGAAAGATGGTCTCGAGCTGCGCGCGCAAACAACGTTCAACGATCGCGTGCTCGCGCTCACCGCGGTCGGACGCTTTCTCTACGCCGCGGTCGAGAACGAAGGCATCTACGTCTTCGATCCTCCGTCGCTCGCGCCGGTCTTCACGCTCGCGCGCACCGCGGAGGCGCTCGCGCTGTCCGGCAAGACGCTGTGGGCCGCGTCGCGCGTCGGCGGTTTGACCGCGATCGACGTCACCGACGCCGCCAATCCCCGCTTCCTCAGCTCCACCGCCCTCGGCACCCTCGAATTCGACGGCGTCGCCGCCGCCGGCAGGCGCGTCTACACATTCCACGCGCCGAACACGGTCTACTTCTTCGACGCCACCGATCCGCTCGCGCCGAAGCTCACCGACACGCGCACGGAGTGGGTGAGCGTCATCGGCGCGAACGCGTCGAATCTCTTTCTCTCCGGACCGCGACTCGATCGCGACAAGTTCACCTACGAGACCGGCACGCCCGTGCGCGCGTTCAACGGAACACAGCTCGCGGGAGAAGTACACGACTTCGCGGGACCCGTAAGCGGAGTCTGGACCGACGGCTCGGTCGCGTACGTCGTCGATCCGCCGTTCTTCCGCGTGCTCGACGTATCCAAGACGGACGACCCGAAAGAGCTCGGCTCGCTGCTGCTGCCCGTCGACGCGCCGCAGACGCGCGTGCGCGTGAAGAACGGCATCGCCCTCGTCTACGGCCGCGACTTCAACCATCTCATCGACGTCACCGATCCCGTGCGCCCGCGCTTCCTGACCACGTGGAATCCGCGCGGACACTCGCCCGATGACGCGGCGATCATGGCCGACGGCACGTTCGTCGAGCTGAATGATCACAGCGGCATTCACGTCGTCGACTACGTGAACTTCAAGCCGCCGGCGCAGATCGGCGGACGCATCTCGCACTTTCACGGAGTCGCCGCGGGCGACGACGCGATCTACGCGCTGCACGAGGGCTGGCTGCTGACGATGTCGGTGACGAATCGCGCGAAGGCGGAGGATCGCTCGGTGCTGCTCATGCCGGGACTCCTCGTCGACACCGCGCCGCCGAATGCCGATCGTCCGCCGCTGCTCGTCGTCGCGCAGGGCTCGGGCATTCGCGTGCTCGATCTCACCGCCAATCGCTTCGCGCCGGTCGAGACGGCGTTCCTTCCCGCGACGCCGGGACAGTTCGCGACGAGCAACGACTTCGCGCTCGTCGATCTCGACGGCACGCTGCATCGCCTCGATCTTCTGAACCCGACGGCGTTCGTCCCCACGGACATGCACACGATGTCGGCGATGCAGATCTCGATCGCCGGGGACAAAGTCGTCGTTGCCGACCGCTACAGCGTGCGCGTGTTCGGTCCCGACACCGCGCCGCCGCCGCCGCTCTTCACGCCGCGGCGCCGCGCCGTCGGTCACTGAGGCACGGACGGAGGAAGTCGCCATGCCGCAACAAGTTGCGGAATGGAATCGACTTTTTCTGATTTGTAAACGG
>DATELS010000093.1:0-5964 GCA_035276365.1 Thermoanaerobaculia bacterium | reverse complement strand
AGGCCGTCCCGAACGTAGTTGGAAAACGTACGCAGGATCGCGCCGGCTTCACGATAACGACCTGTGCACAGCGTGAGTCCTTCGAGACTGATCATCGTGTCGCGACCCCAGTCCGTGAACCAGTGATAGCCGGCGATCACCGTGCGCGGCGTGTCGCCCGCGGCCGCGATGCGCGCCTCGTCCGCGGAGCGCGTCGTCGGTCGAATGAGAAACTGATCGGCGGCGAGCACGAGCTGCGCGGCGAAGTCGTCGTCGACTCCGGCCTTCTCCAGCATCTTGTTGCGACGCGTGCGATCGGCGTCGAGCACTTGCGCGACGTCCATCGAATGCACGACGTCCCACGGCTCGACCGACGCGACGATGCCGGCGTCCTCGCCGACTTTCAGCGCGATGCGAATGACGCCCGGACTCCACAGCGGTCCCTCCCACTCGTAGCCGCGACTTCGTTCGAGTCGATAGATCACGTGCTCGACTTTCACCGGATGCTCCTCGAGACGCGCGTTGCTGCCGAGGAGCGCGATGCGGAGGGTGGGGAACTCGGGCGACTCGTCGATCTCGATCTCGCGTCCGTTCGCGCGCACCGTACATTGCGTGTCGTCGGTGAGCAGACCTTCGTGCGGACGGAAGTTGACCGCGGGACGCAGGTTCAGCGTGACGTCATCGCCGCCGCGCAGCAGTCGATAGATGACGTAGGTCGTGTTCTGTCCGTACGGCATGACCACGCGCTTCTCGAGCTCGAGTTGATCGTTCGCGTAGCGCCACACGGGCATGCCGCATTCGAGGACGAACTCCTCGAAGAAATCGAGATCGGGATACGTGACTTCGCGCTTGCCATGCTCGTCGCCGCTGAGTTTGAGCTCGCGTCCCGAGGAGTCGGTGAGCCACTCCGCGAGATGGTTGAGCATCATCGTGCGGCCGAGCGGCGCGGGCATCGCCGCGATCAACTTGCCGTGAAAGCGGCGCGTGCAGGCACCACCGATCGTGCCCGCGGCGTAGCCGCCGAGGCCGTTGGTGACGAGCCATTCGCGATTGACGAGCTCTTCGCGGTCATCGCCGCGTTTCCATCCCGTTTGAACAGGTTGCATCGTCACGACGACGTGCTGAACTTGTGCCCGCGTCGCGATCTACTTCTCGTACTTTTTGATCGCCGCGGCGAGCTTCGCGCCGCGCATGAAGGTCTCCTTCACGTAGCTGCCGTTCGCGAAGCGATACACCGTCACGCCCGTGCTCTCTTCGAAGAAAAAGTGCGTGCCCCGCGCGACGGCTTTGAACGTCACGGAGCGCGCGCCTTCTTTCGAGAGATCGCCGAGGAAGAGCGCGACGGGATGCGCGATGGTGGAGGGCGCGATCGGTGCCGGCTGCTTCTTCGGAGCGGCGGCGAGTCCGAGCGTGAGCAGCAGCGTGAGGGCAAATGCGAATGGGCGCATGCCGCGATTCTATGGCAGTGCCTGTGCACTCCCATCGATCGGGGAGGACAGCATGCCGAACGACACGCGTGAGCCGGCGAGCTACGGCAGCGGCAGCGATTGGGTGACCGGGAAAACGGGGCAGCAGCCGAACGATCCGAAATCGACGCCGCCCGCGGAGCATCGCGACTTCTACGAGCCGCGCCGCGACTCCGAGACGAGTGCGCCCGATCAGGGCGGCAAAAAGCGTTAGCTTCTGAACAGCGGTTTTGTGACTCCGCGCACACGCGCGCGACACGGACGCGTTACTATCGGACGATCCCGGCGTGTCCGAACTTCACTTCATTTTCGCCAGCAGTCATTACTCGGGGAGTGCGCTGTCGTTCGCGACGGCTCTCGCCGCGATTGCGATTTTGTCTCTCGGCATCGGCGCCCTGACGCGCGGCCGCGGCATGGCCGTCACCGCGCTCTTCTTCCTCGTCAGCGCCGCGGCGTCGGGATGGCTCGCGTCCTTCGCAGCGATGTACGCGTCGCGTGACGCGGCGACCGCGCTGCCGTGGGCGCGACTCGGCTACTGCTTCGGCGCGCTGATTCCCGCCGCCGTGTTCCATCTCGCGGCGCGGCTCGTCGCGCGGAAGAAGGAGTATCGCGCCGCCGTCGCGCTCTTCTGGATCGGCTGCGCGACCGCGGGACTCCTCGGCCTCCTCACGGACTTCCTCATCCCGAACGTGCGGCATTACGCGTGGGGCTTCTATCCGGCCGGCCGCCCGCGCGGCGGCATCATCGTCCTCTTCTTCTCCGCCATCATCATCGCGGCGATTCAACTCTTCTGGCGGACGTACCGCAATGCGGAAGGGAAGGCGCGCGAGCGCGCGGGCGCGTTGCTGCTCGCGTTCGCACTCGGCTCGATGGCGATGGCGGACTATCTGCCGTCCGTCGGCATCGATCTGCAACCGATCGGCTTCGTCGCCGCGCTCGCATTCGTGATCGTCGCCGCGACCGCGCTGTGGCGCTTCGAGCTCTCCGGCATCACGCCCGAGTACGCGGCGGGACAGATCCTGGAGACGATGAAGAACTCGGTGCTCGTCAGCGACATGGACGGGCGCATCCGCGTGGTCAACCGCGCCGCCGAACGCCTCCTCGGCTACAAGCCCGAGCAACTGCGCGACGCGCACCTCCGCCAGATTCTGCAAGGCGACGAAAACCTGACCACAGGCCAGTTGATCAATAGTCTCGGCGTCCTCGAGCATCCGATGGTCTGGCGCGCCGCGGACGGCGCACGCGTCGACGTCCTCGCCGCGTCGTCGTTCCTGCGCGATCACCACGGCACGCCGGTCGGCGTGGTCTACGTCGCGAGCGATTTCACGGAGCGTAAGCGCGCGGAGCAGGCGTTGCGCGAGAGCGAGCATCGCTATCGAACGCTCTTCGAGATGAACCCGCTGCCGATGTGGGTCTACGACTTCGACACGCTCGCGTTCATCGCCGTGAACGACGCGGCGGTGCGCCACTACGGGTACTCGCGCGACGAGTTCCTGAAGATGAAGATCAGCGACATCCGCCCGCCGGCCGAGATCCCGGCGATGCTCGATGCGCTGCGACAGATCGAGGAGCGCCGCGGTCCGCGCCAGTTCCATCACCGGCGCAAGGACGGAACGATCATCGACGTCGACGTGACGTCGTTCGAGTTCGTGTCCGGCGGACGCCGCGCGCGCATGGTCATCGCGCAGGACATCACGGAGCGCAAGCGCGCGGAAGAAGAGCTGCGGCTGAGCGAGGAGCGGCACCGCACGCTCTTCGAGAACGCGCACGATCTCGTCTACACGCACGATCTGCAGGGACGGCTCACGTCGATCAACCCCGCGGGCGAGCGCATCACCGGCTACACGCGCGCCGAGCTCCTCGGCCGCTCGATTCAGGATCTCGTCGTGCCCGAGCATCTGCAGCACGGGCTCGCGCAGACGCAGAAGAAGCTCGCGGGCGAGGCGGAGTCGACGTTCTACGAGCTCGACATCCACGCGAAGGACGGGCGTCGCGTCTCGCTCGAGCTGAGCTCGCGACTCATCTATCGCGACGGAAAGCCGGTCGGCGTGCAAGGCATCGCGCGCGACGTCACGGAGCGGAAGGCAAGCGAGGCGCGCTATCGATTGCTGTTCGAGCGCAATCTCGCCGGCGTCTATCGCACGGGTGCGGACGGCCGCATTCTGGACTGCAACGAAGCTTGTGCACGCATCTTCGGGTACGAGTCACGCGATGAGTTCCTGACCGCGGACGCGTCGGACTTTTACTTCGACGATGCGGAGCGCGATCGCGTCGTGCAGATGCTGCGCGATCAGAAGCAGCTCTCGAATCTCGAGCTGCGTCTGCGCCGCCGCGACGGCTCGGCGATGTGGGTGCTGGAGAACGTCGCGCTGCTCGAGAACGACGTGCTGGAAGGCACGATCATCGACGTCACCGATCGCAAGCACGCGCACGAGCTGATGGAGTATCAGGCGTATCACGACGCGCTGACCGGACTCCCGAATCGCCTTCTGTTCCGCGACCGCATCAGCGTCGCGCTCGCACACGCGAAGCGCAACGGCCGCTCGAGCGCGGTCATGTTCCTCGACCTCGATCAGTTCAAGCTCGTCAACGATACGCTGGGACACACGGTCGGCGACCGGCTGCTGCAGGTGATCGGCGCGCGTGTCGCGACGTGCGTGCGCGCGGAAGACACGGTCGCGCGCATGGGCGGCGACGAGTTCACGGTCCTCCTCGCCGATCTCTCGGATCGCAAAGGCGCGACCGCCGCGGCGCAGAAGGTGCTCGAGGCGATCCGCCATCCGGTGGTGATCGACGAGCACGAGCTCTTCGTCACGACGTCGATCGGCATGGCGATTTTTCCGGACGACGGCGAGGACGCGGAGGCGCTGCTCAAGAACGCGGACCGCGCGATGTATCGCGCGAAGGAGCTCGGGCGCGACAACTATCAGTTCTCGACGCCGGCGCGGTTCGAGCGCGCGGAGGGGAGGCTCTCGCTCGAGCGCAGCCTGCATCACGCGATCGAGCGTCGCGAGTTCGTCCTGCACTACCAGCCGATGGTGGAGATCGCGACGGGACGCGTCGTCGGCGCGGAAGCGCTCGTGCGCTGGAACCATCCGGTCAATGGACTCATTCAGCCGGAGGACTTCATCCCGATCGCCGAAGATACGAATCTCATTCTGCCCCTCGGCGAATGGGTGCTGCGCACGGCGTGCTCGCAGATGAAGGCGTGGCACGACGCGGGTCATGCATGGCTGCGCGTCGCGGTGAATCTGTCGCCGCGACAGTTTCAGGATCGCGAGCTCGCGCACATGGTCGAGCGCACGCTCGCGGACACGGGCTTCCCCGCGCCGTTCCTCGACCTCGAGATCACGGAATCGACGGCGATGCAGAACGCGGAGCTCTCGCTCTCGATTCTGAAGCGGCTGAAGGAGATGGGCATCCGCATCTCGATCGACGACTTCGGCACGGGACACTCGTCGCTGAGCTACCTGAAGCGCTTCCCGATCGACACGGTGAAGATCGATCAGGGTTTCGTCCGCGATCTGACGACGGACGATGCGGCGATCATCTCCGCGGTGATCTCGATGGCGCGCGCGTTGAATCTGCGCGTGATCGCGGAAGGGGTGGAGACGGAAGAGCAACTCGCGTTTCTGCGCCGCGAACAATGCGCGGAGATGCAGGGCTTCCTCTACAGTCAGCCGCTCGCGGCGGCAGAGTTCGAGCAGGCGCTGCGCACGGGAATGCCGACGCCGATGTCGAACTGGCCGATGAACCGGCTCAGGTTGACATTGGAGTAGCCGCGGGTCAGTATGCCCGCGCTTCGGGGCGAGAAGATGACGATCGAGCAGTACCGGCGCGTCCTGGTAATCGACGACGACGACGAAACGCGGGCGATGCTCATCACCGCGCTCCGCCAGAAGTCACTCCTGATCGACCAGGCCGCCGACGGCCGCGAAGCCCTCGACCTCCTCGGCGAGAACGACTACGGCGTCGTGGTTCTCGACCTGATCATGCCGAACCTCGACGGCTTCGGCGTCCTCAAGTCGATCGATCCCGCCTCACCGAAAGCGCCGGTGGTACTGGTGGTGAGCGGCGCCGAACGCCCCGTGCTCGACCAACTCGACGCCCACCGCATCCACGGCATCGTCCGCAAACCCTTCGACCCCGAGGAGATCGCGAGCATCGTCGCCGCATGCGCGGACATCCGCGGCCGCAGCGCATTCGAAACGATGGCCCTCGCGACGATGATCACCGGGGCGCCGTTGATCGCGCTGTTGAAACTCTAGACGCACGCGCGGGGAGTCTCAAAGTGTTCAAGTCGCAAAGTCTCAAAGATGGCGAGCGCGCAACCTCGCGCACCCCGCGCACCCGCCCTCCACTTTGAGACTATGAGACTTTGAGACTCGACGACTGCCTCACACGCGTTTCAGCACTTCCGCGAGCAGCAAAATCATTCCGCTCGACACGAACGGGCCGCGGATGGAGCGCACGTCTTCTTCGCCGGTGCAGCGTTTCACGGCGGTGAAGAGGGTCTCCA
>DATELS010000092.1:0-6538 GCA_035276365.1 Thermoanaerobaculia bacterium | reverse complement strand
CGGCTCCGTGATGTCGACCCAGAGCTTGTCGTCCGAGTCTGCGCTCCACTCATCGATCAACTCCACCCCGCCGCGCTTCAGCGTGTCGTTGTGGAGGACGGAGACGCGGATTTCAGTCATGGGATGGTAGGCAGTAGGCAGGAGTTTTTTCGCCTGCCTACTGCGTACTGCAAACGGCCTACAGCATCTCCGTCAGCGCCGTGTACTTCCTTCCCTGACTCGTGGCCACGGCTTCGTAGGCGATCTCGCCCTTGTACACGTTCACGCCTTCGGCGAGGCCGGGGTTCTCGCGTACGGCGCGTTCGAAGCCGCGGCTGGCGAGGAGGCGGGTGTAGGGGAGGGTGGCGTTCGTGAGCGCGATCGTCGACGTGCGCGGGACCGCGCCGGGCATGTTCGCGACGCAGTAGTGCACGACGCCGTCGACTTCGTACACGGGATTGGAGTGGGTGGTCGGATGCGCGGTCTCCACGCAGCCGCCCTGATCGATCGCGACGTCGACGATGACCGAGCCCTTCTTCATCTCGCGGATCATGTCGCGCGTGACGAGCTTCGGCGCGGCCGCGCCCGGAATGAGCACGCCGCCGATGAGCAGGTCCGCGCGGCGCACGGCGTCTTCGATGTGCGCCTTGCTCGAGGCGAGCGTCTGCAGCTCGCCGCGGAAGATGTCGTCGAGCTGGCGCAGGCGATCGAGGCTGACGTCGAGGATCGTGACGCGCGCGCCGAGGCCGACGGCCATCTTCGCCGCGTTCGTGCCGACGACACCGCCACCGATGATCACGACGTCGCCCGGGAGCACGCCCGGAACGCCGCCGAGGAGGACGCCGCGGCCGCCCAGAGGCTTGTGCAGGTAGTACGCGCCGACGTGCACCGACATGCGTCCGGCCACTTCCGACATCGGCGTGAGCAGCGGGAGCGAGCGCTTGCGCTCATCGGTGATCGTCTCGTACGCGATGCCGGTGATCTTCTTCTTCAGCAGCGACGCCGTGAGGTCCGGCACCGGCGCGAGATGGAGGTACGTGAAGAGGAGCTGCTCGTCCTTGAGGCGATTGAGGTCGGCCTCGATCGGCTCCTTCACCTTCACGATCATCTCGGCCTGGTCGTACACCGCGTCGGCGTCGGGAAGAATCGTCGCGCCCGCGCCGGTGTACTCCTCATCCGGGAAGCCGCTGCCGAGTCCCGCGCCTTTTTGCACGAGGACCTGATGTCCATCCGACGTGAGGTCGCGCACGCCGGACGGCGTCATCCCCACGCGATATTCGTTGTCTTTGATCTCGGTCGGTACGCCGATCCGCATCGCAGTTCTCCGATCCAACTTTTAGTCGGGCGGATTGTATGCGAGAGAGAAGTGCGCCGTGATCAATGCACGGCCCGTCGTCGCGGGCTCTGCGGCGGCGTCGTCGGCGGGGCGTTGAACTTTTCGGGCGCGACGTACTTTGCGGCGGCGAGTGCGTCGACCGCGCCCCAGCCCGTGTTCGGGTCCCAGCCCGGCTTCTCCATGTCGTGCGCGGTGCGTTCGAGCACGTACTTGAATTGTGCGACCGGCGTCTGCGGCGCGAGCGCGCGCAGCAGCGCGACGATACCCGCGACGTGCGGCGACGCCATCGACGTGCCGTTCAGCTTTCCGTACGGATCGTCGCGGAAGCCCACTTCGACCACGCCGCGCACCTGCGTCAGCGCGAGTCCGTCGTCCTGTTGCACGCCGACCGTGAGCGGGAACTCGTAGTTGCCGTAGACCGGATCATCCGCGGGCGTCTTCATCGTCCACGTGACCTCGCCCTCGTCCGGGAGGTTGTTCCAGATCACGACCGCGGTCGCGCCGGCCTCCTTCGCGTTGCGCGCCTTCTCGCGGAACGGAATGAGTCCGCGCTGAATGAGCGCGATGTGTCCGGGCATGTCTTCCGGAATGTCTTCCGGACGTCCATAACCTGCGTTCATCAGGATGCCGTGCACGATCGCGAGCGGTGAGCCGATCAGTCCCCAGCCGGGAAACACGCTGTCGTCCTGATCGGGACGCACATCCGCGGTCTTGACGCGTCCCTGCGGAAACGTCGACAGCACCGCGACTCCCGGCGCCATGATCGAGAGTCCCGCGCCGACGCTCGAGAAATCCGCGCGCTGGTTGAGATCATCGACCGCGCCGACCGCGATCACTCCCGGATACTTCGCCGGATAGCGCACCCACGGCGTGCGATTGCCCGCGGACGCGACGACGACGACGTTGTCCGTCAGCGCCTGCTCGATCGCGCGCTCTTCGACTTCGGACGGCGAGTTCGCGCCAAGCGACAGGTTGATGACCCAGAGTCCGCCGGCCTTCGCGTGCTCGATCACCCAGTCGACGCCCGCGGCCACCGCCTCGTCCGTGCCCGTGCCCTGTGCGTCGAGGACTTTGACCGCCCAGATCTTCACGCCCGGCGCGACGCCCACGACACCGAAGTTGTTTCGGCGCGCGGCGATGATGCCGGAGACGTGCGTGCCGTGTTTGTTGTCGTCCTGCGGCGGCTTCGTCGGATCGACGAAGTTCACGCCGCCCGCGTACGCGTCGCGCAGATCGGGATGCTCGAGCTCGATGCCGGTGTCGAGCACCGCCACGTTGATCGACTCGCCGCGCGTCACGGGCCACACATCCGGCGCATGTACGGCGTTCACACCCCACGACGATGCGAGCTCGCTGTCGCGCGTCGTCGCCAGCGGCTCGACCTCGAGCGCCTCGCGCATCACCACCGGCGTCACGAACTCGACATCGGACGAACGCCGCAGCTCCGCGACTTCCGCCGCGGTGAGGTCCGCGCCGAAGGCGTTGACGTTGCGGAACGTGCGCACGCGATGCGCGTCGCTGTCCGCGAGCACGCGAATGCGCGACCGCGAAGGTCGCGTGCGCGTGGCGACGAGATAACGCTGCGTCTCCTCCGCGAAGAGCGGAAGAGACGCGAGGAGTGCGAAGGTCAGAATCAGTCGGCGCGTCATCGCGATGAATTTTAACGCTTCAGGAACTGGCGTCCCTGGCGCGATGTCCACCCGAGGTCGATGAGCTGCTGGAGCGTGAGATCGGGATCGTGCGTCAGATCGTCGTTGATCGCCGGCTCCATGAGCAGGTTCGGCGTCGCCGTCGTGTCCCAGTGATAGATCGACGAGCCGGCCTGCAGCACGCACGGCGCGTACAGCCGCGGATAGCCTTCGACCGACGCGCCGGCGCGCTGTGTCGGGTCTTCGCGCAGGAGGCCGCGCAGCACGCTGTCCGCGTTCGTGAGCGTGCCCTTCAGCGCGTTGCCGTCGTTGATGCCGACGCTGATGATCGGAATCGTGACGTCGCCCGCATCCTCGCCGTGCATGCCGGGAGGCAGACACGTCGCGGGATTCGTCGGCGTGTACGACTCCGCGCGATCGGCGATGATCATGCCGGTCGCGCCCGCGGCCTGCGCGTTGCGCGCCTTGATGAGGAACGTGCACGAGCCGCGATCGACGAGCGCGACGTTGCCCTGAATCGCCGCCGCGTTCGTGAAGACGCTGCAGCCGTCGTTGACGGTCGGACCGTCCGTGTTCGCCGCGTCGGTCGCGCGGACGATGCGCCCGGTCATGTTCTCCGTCGCGCCACCGAAGTCGGCGAAGCCGACGTCGTAGTTGCGCGCGAGACTCGAAGGCTCGGTGATGGTCAGCGTCTTCAGCGGATCGAGCGCTTTGCTCACCGCCGCGCGCGCGGCCGCGCCGTCCCACACGAGATTGCCCGTGTTGGTCATCGAGACGCGGCGCTGCTCGAGCGTCATCTGATCCCAGCGCAGGCCGAGCGTGCGATCGAAGACATGCACGTCGAACGCGGACGGATGGTTGTTCACGAACGCGGGCGCGATGGCCGCGCCGGCGATGCCGAGGCCGTGGCCGAGCTCGTGCGAGACGACGGTGTACAGATCCACGTCGCCGCCTTCTTTTCCGTCGAAGCCGTAGTACCAGCTCGACGCGCCGAGACACGTCGCATTGTCGACGCCGGCGTTGAATTGAACGGAGATGTCGGCGGTGCCGGCCTCGAGATCGGTGCCCGCGAACTTGTTCGCGAGCGCGATCGGATAGAGGACGTTCGCCTTCGGCGCGCCGGGGAAGTTCTCCCGCCACGATGCCGGCGAGGCCTGACCGAGGATGCCGGCGGTCTCGGTGCAGCCGGCGATGTCGCGGAAGCTCGCGGACGCGACGATGTCGACGTTGGTGTCGATGTACTTGCGCCAGCCTTCGGCGGCGGCGAGGAAGACGTTCAGCCGCTGCTGGCCGAGGGTCGTGCCGTTGTTGCCGCCGATGGGAGCGCGCGGCGTCGGGTCATTGAAGCCGACTCCCGGCGCGTCGATGTTGACGATGATGATGCGTCCCGTTCCCGCGAAGAGCTGCGCGGACAACGCGACGAGAACGAGAAGGACGATCGCGCGGAGCTTCATCACTTCTCCTTCTTTCGCGTGATCGTGTCGGGCGCGGCGTCGAGGAAGCGTCGCGCGGCGGCTTCGTTGTCGACGCAGGCGATGACGACTTTTCCGTCTTCACCGATGCGCGCGACGAGCACTTCCGCGGGACCCGCGGGATACGCGGTGCCGGTGGGCGTCTCGATCGCCTGTTGCTCGGGACGCGCGAAGAGCGCCGCGATTTCATCGCGCGCGGGGACGAGATGCGTGACTCCGTCCGGCGAGCACGCGCGCTCGGCGGAGCTGCCGTGCGCGAGCGTGGCGCCCGCGAGCGAAACCGCTGCGACGGCGAGTGAAAAACGTCGAGACATCCAAGCCTCCTGTTGTGATTACCGAGCGGGACGATTCAGAAGTTATTGCAGTGAGAGGAAACGCGCACGCGCCGTGAATAATCCTGATGCGACGTCTGATACCGTAAGGCGCCTATGAGCGACTGGAAAGCGAATCTCATCAACGACAGCCGCGGCATCGCGGACATGCTCCGCAACACCAAGACGATCGCCGTCCTCGGCATCAAGCCCGAGTCGCATGGCTCGCAGCCGGCGCATTACGTGCCCGCGCACATGGCGCGCGCGGGCTACGAGATCATCCCCGTCCCCGTCTACTTCCCCGACGCCACCGAGATCCTCGGCCGTCCCGTGTTCCGCACGCTCGCATCGATCGGCCGGCCGATCGACATGGTGAACGTCTTCCGCCGCCCGGGCGACATCCCGCCGCACGTCGACGACATCCTGGCCGCGAAGCCGAAGTACGTCTGGTTCCAGCTCGGCATCCGCAACGACGAAGCCGCGCAGCGCCTCGCCGAAGCGGGGATCCAAGTGGTGCAGGATCGATGTCTGATGGTGGAAGAGGGCCGGGTCCGGTAGCGCTGCTGCACGGGCTGTCGGGCTCGTCGCGGTGGTGGTCGAAGAACATCGACGCGCTCGCGGCGAAGCATCGCGTCGAGACGATCGATCTGCCGCATCGACTTTCGTTCGGCGACACGTCGGCGATGCTCGCGCGCTGGCTCGAGACGTTCGGCGAGCCGGTGCATGTGATCGGACACTCGATGGGCGGGCAGCTCGCGATTCGCGTCGCGGCGGAGCGTCCCGATCTCGTGCGCTCGCTGATCCTCGTGAGCGCCGCGGGCATGCCGTTCCGTCTCGACCCGCGGCCGCACGTACGCACGCTGCCGAAGCCGCCGTACGGCGGACCGGGCATCGCGCGCGTGCTCGTGCCGGACTTTTTTCGCACGGGACCGGCGTCGGTGGCGCTCGCGACGACGCGCGTGCTGCGCGGCGATCAACGCGAGCGGATGCGCTCGCTGCGCGTGCCGGCGCTGCTCGTGTGGGGCGAGAACGATCCGCTGGTGCCGCTCGTGTACGGCGAGGCGATGCGCGAGCTGATCGCAGGCTCGAAGCTCGTGGTGATTCCGCGCGCGGCGCATGTGCCGATGTGGGATACGCCGGAGGAGTTCAACGCGATCGCGCTGTCGTTTCTCGATGAGGTCGAACGCGCGCCGCCGCGTGAAGTCGCGGAGCCGGTGTTCTCGTGGGGCATCGCGGGCGCGGTGAACGGCATCGCATATCGACAAGCCGGACGCCGCCGCGACGTCGTCCTGATCCACGGCCTCGGCATGTCGAGCGCGTACTTCAAGCCGCTCGCTCGCGCGCTCTTCGCGCGCGGGATGAATCCGATCGCGCCCGATCTCGCGCAGTTCGTCGCGGGTCCGGAGGAGCACGCGCGGATGCTGAAGGAGTGGGCGGAGGCGCTGTCGATCCGCGACGCGCTCTGGGTCGGCCACTCGATCGGCTGCAACACGGTGGCGCACGTGTCGGAGCGCGCGGTGTTCATCGGCCCGCTCTGGACGCGCAGCGCGCATCCAACGCTGCGCACGTTCGCGCGCTTGTTCCTCGATGCGTTTCGCGAGCCGCTCGCGCTCTATCGCTACGTGATCCCCGCGTACCTGCACACGGGCGTGCGGCGGTGGTGGAAGACGTGGCGCCGCTACCTGCACGACGTCGGATGCGTGCCCGACCATCGCGCGATCGCCGGCGCGCGCGATCCGATTCCGGATCGCGCCTGCGTCGCGATCACGAACGTGCCGGGCGCACACGCAT
>DATELS010000091.1:0-7429 GCA_035276365.1 Thermoanaerobaculia bacterium | reverse complement strand
GCCGCGCTCGAGTCGTACGTGATGAGCGACGCCATCGACGCCGATCGGCTGATCCCGTTCTTCCGTCTCGCGCTCGCCGAGGCGCTGCTGCGCGTCGCGTTCGCCGAACGATCCGCGCTCGGACACTTCATCGGCGAGCTGCACGAGAAGAAGATCGCGCGCTTCCGCGAGCTCGACGGCGCGTTCGTCGCGATCCATCGCACGCGGTTGTCGCGGCGCCTGCACGCGTCGCGGCCGCAGATTCACGGCGGCGCCTCTCCCAACTCCGAAGCCGGCATCCTCCTCGGCGAGATCCATCGCAAGCGCGGACACATGCCGATTCGCAAACTGCTGTCGAAGGCGGGCGGGCTCATTCAGCGCATCAAGCCGTGCTTCCTCATGAGTCCTCTCTCCATCGCGCAGTTCCTCGATCCGCGCAACACGCCGTTCGATCTGATCGTGTTCGACGAGGCCAGTCAGGTGCGGCCGGAAGACGCGCTCGGCGCGTTCCTGCGCGGATCGCAAGTCGTGGTCATGGGCGACACGCAGCAACTTCCGCCGACGAGTTTCTTCGATCATCTCGCCGCGGGCGACGACGCGCAGGAAGACGCCGACGCGGCGGCGATGACGGACGTCGAGAGCATCCTCCATCAATGCGCGCGCAGCTTTCCGACAAAGACGCTGCGATGGCATTACCGCAGCCGCCACGAGTCGCTCATCGCGATCTCGAATCTGTACTTCTACGAGAACAAGCTGCGCATCTATCCGTCCGCGATTGATCGCGCGGAGGAGCTCGGACTGCATTTCGTGCACGTGCCGCGCTCGTCGTACGACGTCGGCAAGTCGCGCGTGAATCGCGTCGAGGCGCAAGTCGTCGCGGCAGCGGCACTCGACCATTTCCGCCGCGCGCCGCAGAAGAGCCTCGGCATCGGCACCTTCAACATGCAGCAGCAACAGGCGATTCAGGAGGAGCTCGAGCTGCAGTTGCGCGCGCATCCGGAGATGGAGCCGGTGCTCGCGGCCGCGCGTGAGCCGCTGTTCGTGAAGAACCTCGAGACGATCCAGGGCGATGAGCGCGACACGATCCTCATCTCCCTCGGCTACGGCCGCGACGCGAGCGGCAAGCTGTCGCTGAACTTCGGCCCGATCAACAAAGAAGGCGGCGAGCGCCGCTTGAACGTGCTGATCTCACGCGCGCGCGAGCGCTGCGTCGTCTTCGCGAATTTTACCGCGCAGGATCTCGTGCTCGACACGACGAATGCGAAGGGCCTGTTCGCGCTGAGGGCATTTCTCGAGTTTGCGCAGTCGCGGCGACTCGATGTCCGCGATGCGACCGATGACGACGAGACGTCGGCGTTCGAGGATGCCGTCGCGCGCGTGTTGGAGGAGCGCGGATGCATCGTGCGCCGGCGCGTGGGATGCGCCGGATTTCGCGTCGATCTCGCGATCGTCGATCCATCCTCGGAAGGCCGCTATCTCCTCGGCATCGAATGCGACGGGCCGAAGTACTCCGACGCGCGTGTGGCGCGCGATCGCGATCGGCTGCGTCAGCAGATGCTCGAGCAGCTCGGCTGGTCGATTCGTCGCGTGTGGTCGACGGACTGGTATCGCAATCGCGCGGAGACGATCGAGCGATTGATGCAGGCGGTCGAGCGCGCCCGCACGGCGCCGCCGCCCGTGTTCGCGCCGACGGAGTCGATCGTGCTCGTCGAGGAAACTTCGGCGCGCGTGGAGCGGAACGACGACGTCGCGCATTACGAGATCTGTCGCGAGCTGCGCATTCCGACGAACGAAGAGCTGCATCTCGTCGCCCCGGAGTTGCTCGCCGCGGCGGTCGAAGACGTCGTGCGCGTCGAAGGGCCGGTGCACGTCGACGAAGTCGTGCGGCGCATTCGCACGATCTGGGGACTGCAACGCGCGGGCAATCGCATTCGCGAGGCGATCGAGCGCGGCGTGCAGATCGCGGTGCGGCGGCAATCGGTCGCGCGCGAGGGTGAGTTCCTGCGACTGCGCGACGCGCCCGTGAGCGTGCGCCGGCGCAACGGCGATCCGCCGGCGCGCGTCGAGCTCATCTCGGATGCGGAGCTCGCGGAAGCGGTGCAGCTCGTGTTGCGCACGGAGTTCGCGACGCCGCGCGAAGAGCTCATCGACGCGGCGGCGCGGCGCGTCGGCAT
The DNA here is from genome assembly GCA_035276365.1 of Thermoanaerobaculia bacterium. Taxonomy (GTDB): domain Bacteria; phylum Acidobacteriota; class Thermoanaerobaculia; order Gp7-AA8; family Gp7-AA8; genus QHVT01. The sequence continues at coordinate 5,276 of DATELS010000091.1, read as the reverse complement.
TCAGGCGACGACGAACGGTGTCGCGTCGCGACTCAACACCGTCATCGAGCACGAGGTGCAACACGGCCGGCTGACGCTCGACGGCGAGGTGGTGCGACCGACTCCAGCGTGACGCGCTCGATCGACCAGGCGGTGACGCCGAGAGCGCGTCGGGCGCGGACGCCGTCCCACTCGAGGATTCCCGGATTCGGCAGCGGCTCCTCGGTCGACAGGAGGATGTACGTGTCGACGCCGTACGGCGGCGCGATGCGGAACGCGCTCGGGCGGCCGAGGGGGATTTCGAGCGGCGCGGTGTTGGCGAGAGGGAAGCGGTTTTCGGCGGAGCCGGTCTTTGGGAAGACGAGATGGCTGTTGCCGAGGGTGTCGAGGACGAAGACGTAGTAGTAGCGCGCGGAGGTGGGTGGCGACGGCGCGCGCAGCACGATGCTGCAGACGCGATCGCCGATCACGATCCCGTCGTGTACGAGCTGCGATGTTTGTTCGTCGCGCACGGTGAGGTGGTACGGCGCGGGTGAGGCGGGCGAGCTGAGCGAGAGCCAGCCATGGATGCGGCGCAGCGTGACGAGATCGCGGCGGAGTTGCGTTGCGTCGCTCGTCCACGAGGTTTGCGGGGGGAGGCTTCTGTTGTTTCCGCGTCGAAGCCACGCGGACTCATTTGCGCGACGAGTGAGGATGTAGTCGGCGTCTCGAGGATCGCGCACGGCGACGACTCCGTCCATCGATGCCTCGCCGTACACGCGCAGCGGTCGCTCCTCGGGCGCAGACCATCGCGCGACTTGCAGCAAGGTGCCGGAGCGAATCGCAGACGCGTCGTCTGCGTGCGCGACGCTGCGGCCGAGGCCGAGGAGGCGGGTGATGCGGAGGTGGGTGGTGGGATCGTCGATCGGAGAGAGCTCCGTGCCGATCGCGAGGTTATGCGCCCAGCCTCCTTGCAGCACGACCTCGTCGTCGTGCACCGCTTCGACGGCGATGACGGTCCGTACTTCATGGCTCGTGGTGCCGAGGAAGGGTGTGTGGCGCGAGGTCGCGTCGCCGAGGAGTGCGGGTGACTGAAACGGCGTCTCCGCGCGCAGCCGCGCTTGCGCGCGGAGGAACGTCTCCTCCGCGGTCTCGCCCGCGACGGCGTCGCGCATCGCGCGAATCCACGCCCACGTGAATGCGCCGTGCATGCGGCCATCGTCGCCGCGCGTTTCCCACGCGGTGTCGAAGTCCTGCGCCGACGCGAGGACGAGCGCGCCGCGCTCATCGGGGCGCGGTCCGTAATTCGTCGCGTCGCGGATCGGCGGCGCGGGCGCGATGCCGCGCGCGGGCCGGCCGCGAAATCCGCCCGCGCTGTGACAGTGATCGAGGAGCAGCGTGAGGTGCGCGCCACGCGCGAGGATGCGATTGAACAGCGGACGCAGTTCCTTGTCGCGAATGTCGGGCGCGCCGCGACGCGAGTCGGCGGGAACGATCGACTCGTCGAGCCGGTCGGGCTCATCGGACGCGGCATTCGGCACCTGCGCGCCGTGTCCGGCAAAGTAATAGAAGACGACGTCGTCCTTGTGCGCGGTTCGCACGAGGTGCGTTTCGATCGAGCGGAGGATCGCCGCGCGCGTGGCCTGTTGATTCGTGAGCGTCACGACGTTCTTCCGCTCGAAGCCGTAGCGCAGCACGAGCATGTCGGCGAGGATCGCGACGTCGTTCGCTGCGCCGCGCAGATCGGGCCAGCCGCGGTGTTGCACGGAATGCGCAATGGGTATTGTCGACGCGGTGTAATCGTCAATACCGATGAGCAACGCGCGGCGGGCGGGTTGTGCACTCGCCGTGAACGCGACGAGCAGCAAGAGCAATGTTCTCATTTGCATTGCGGCAATCCGCGGGCCTCGTTGCGGGTCGTCGCGCCGTACGTCCAGAGCTCGCCGGTGGAATCGCGATAGACGACGGCGCGAAATCCGCGGTCACCCGCGAATTCCTCCGCTCCGCCAAACGCGCCATAGACGCCCGTCCCGTATTGAATTGACTCCACAATGTCATCGTCCAATGCGGTTTCAGTAGAGATCAATAAAACGCCACAATCACTTCCCGCGACAGACGCGCGCAATTGGTGCGCCGCATTTTGTCGCGTAAACGAATTTGCCGCCACAGTCGCGTTGTGAGTCGCACGTGGTGCATTACAAGAGAACAGCGTCAATACGAGCGCCACCTGAATCATCCATTGCATGTGCAGATCCTCAATGATGTGCGAAATCCCTCTCCCCGCCGAAGCGGGAAGAGGGTCAGGGTGAGGGTGTGTCCTACGGATTCGGCTTCACCGGCGGACAAATCGTGCGGTCATACAGCGACCGGCCCGGCTCGAACCGCAGCCGGTCCAGCAGCACCGACGACACCGACGTCGACGGATGCACCGAAGTCCAACTGACCTCGGGCACCGTCGTGCCGCTCGGCGCGCCGGCGCGCGGCACGAGTCGCGTCTCGCGCGCGGGCGGGTTCTGCAGCAGCTCGTAATACATCTCGAAATGCTTGCCGACCTGCGGCGCGTCATTGTTCGACGACGAGGGCGGCACGAACGGCGGCAGGTTCACGACCGCCACTTCCACTTTGCCGCTGCTGTCCGGCGAGAGCGTCATCGTGCGGCCCGTGCTGTTGTCGTATTTCGACTCGACGAAGTCGACGCTGCTGCCTGTCACCTCGATGTCGAGGCCGGTCCAACTCGTCACGGCCTGTACATACGAGGACGTGCTGCCGGTGCCGTCGAGGCGCTTGAACTGCACGGGCACGACGTCGCTGCCGAGGCGGGCGACGCTGTAGGTGTAGAGATCGCCGCTGTTGATTTTGAAGCGCGCGGCGACGATCTCCGGCGGGATGTTCGCGAGCAGATCGGAGTTGATGGTGCAGCCGCTCGCGCACAGTGACGCGATGGCGGGAATCCAGTTGATATCTCCGCGCTGCGTGGACGTCGTCGGGATGATGTTCGGCTGACCGTTGGTCGTGCCGCGGACGTTGTCGCGAATGCTCAATGCCGGGAGATTCGCGGCGCCGCTCGACTTCTGGACCGAGATGTCGCCGCCGGCGATCGCCCAGGCGCTGCCGTTGTTCAGGGCATAGGCGAGGGCATCGAGTGCGGCGGACGACGACAGGTCGCGAAAGATGTACTGGGCGATGTCCAGATCGTCGTCGACGCACGCGCCGCTGCAATTGCCGGCGCGCGCGAAGAGGAACGGCTTGTGCGCCTGCATCGCGGCGCCGTCCGAGGTGTGATAGTGATTGGCATTGAGAAGCAGCACCGTCACTTCGGTGTTGTTCTCATTGGGAATGAAGGCCATCAGGCCCGAGAAGAGAATTCGCAGTACAAAGGTGCTCAATGCTTGGGTCCTCCAATGCGGGGGAGCGCGGATAAGGCGACGCGGCATAGCCGGCGACCTGAAACGCTGCCCACGCAGTTGCGGGGTCATTGTCCCGGAGCCTCTCGAGTTGCGCCTGTCGCAGCGCAACTGCCACGTCGTCTCCGTGCCGATAGTGACAATGAAGGGACACCAGCAACCGCTTCGCGGAGGCGTCCCTCACATCCCACAATGCACCGACGACGGCCGGAACGTTGGCCGCAATGAACGGCCGCACCAGAGGAGCAAGACCTTGAGGACCGACGGAGCCTCCGCCGGCCGTGCTGCAGGCGCCGAGGACGACGAGGCGCGTGCGCGGGAGCGACGGAAGCTCCTGCATGAGTTTCTGTGCGGTCAATTCGCCGGAAGCCTCGCCGTCCGCCGCGAGCAGGAGGCGCGACTGCCACGGGAATTGTGGATTGGCGACACTGTGTCCGGCGAAGTGGAGGATGGTGGCGTGCTTCGCGGCTTTGAGGAAATTCGCCACGGTGGCGCCGGCGCCGGTGAGGACTTCCGCGCCGGGATAGTCGTCGCGCGCCAGGTCGCTGACTTCCTGCCGCGCCGCAGGAAGCGGCGGAAATTCTTTCGACGGCGGATCGGCGACCAAGACGACTGAAGGATGAGCGTTCGCGGCCAGTTGCCGGTCGCGCGTGAGCGCATAGAGATAAAGAGAGGTGCTGCCGGCGACGCTGATGCTGGCGCGCTTGATCAGATAGCCTTCTTCGTTCGACCCGAGCGCGTTGAAAGGGAGGCCGTGCATCGGCCCGTCGGGGACGATGACGACGCGCGTTTTGGACGGGCCGGCGATCTTGAGTGGAGTGCGGAAGAGCTCACCGTACGCGGCGCGTGTCGCGTTCTCGAAGGGACGGCTCTGCAGGCTGGCGATGGCGTCGAGAGCGTTGGTGACCCATCGTTCGATCTTGCTTTTCTCGACCGCCTGCGTCACGAGCTGGATTTTCTCGCGCGTGATGACCCACGTGTAGGTGCGTTGCGGGAGCACGAGAAATTGCAGGATGACGGTGTCCTCGGGGAGGGCCCTAAGGCGGCGCAGGTCGGCGGTCGTCTCGATCGGGCGCACAGGCAACAGGATTTGCATGGGCTCGAACGCGCGCGCGAGCTCGGCCTGGACGAATGCGCCTTCTTTGTCGTCGGCGGTGATGCGACTCTCAATGAGCTCGTCGAAGCGGTCGCGGAAGCGGGAGAAATACGGATCCCAAAGAGGTTTGGAAGCACTGCTTGGGTCACGCGTGAGCGCGCTGCGTACTTCATTGCGCAGGAGCTCGGAGGCGGACGCGATATCGGCGTCCGCTCGCGGGTTGTGGGCCTTGCGCCAGGCCGCAGCGCGTTCGAAAAAGAGTGTCGCGCGATAAGTCGAGTCGGCGTTTTTTGCGAGTTTAATCGCTTCGGTGAACCACGCCGCGGCTTCAGCGGGCGCGTCCGCCAGCAGCTTCTGCCCGCGGACTTCACGCAGGTACATGCGCAATTCATCGCGGTCCTCCGGTTTCTCGATGGCCTCGGATAAATCGGCTCCCTGCTGAAGGTCTTCCTCGGCTTCAGAGGACCGGCCAAGCGCGATGAGCGTTTCCGCACGCGTGCGTAATGCGATCGCGAGGTGGTGCTTCCGGGCCGACAGTTCTTTGGCGCGCGCGTTGACGACGGCGCGTTGAATCGTCTCGACGGCGGCGTTCCTGTAATAAAGCGCAACGAGCGGATTGCCGAGGAGTTCCGCCGCGTCAGCGGCCGTCCCATAGGATTGATGTCGCGCGTCCGTATCGCTGACGCGGTCGAGAAGGCTGACCGCGCGGAATGCATCGCGAAACGCTTCTTCAGGATTACCGATAAAGCGGAAGTTAGCGCTACGCCGGGCAAGGATGTCGGCAATTGTGGTCGGGTCGCCGAGCGCGACCGCGAGCG
>DATELS010000090.1:0-3226 GCA_035276365.1 Thermoanaerobaculia bacterium | reverse complement strand
CGACAAGCTCGTACGCACCGGCGCGACGGGCTTCGTCACCGGCTACGAGTCGTTCGCGAAAGGCGCGGGCTCCGGATGGCCGGACACGATCGAGGCAACCGAACTGCATCTCACGCCGATCCGTCCCGGCGTCGTCTACGGCACGTATCGCTATCGCGTGCGCTTCGGCGCGGACGAGAGCAGCGGCATCTCGGAGCGCGTGTTCGTCGAGACGCCGGACGGCTGGAAGATCGGGCTGACCGGCGCGATCGAGACGCCGGGCGCGCCTCCGCCGCCGCGCGCGATCACCGGCGCGACGCTCATCGACGGCCGCGGCGGCGCTCCGATCGCGAACGCGAACATCATCGTGCGCGAAGGCAAGATCGAATGCGCGGGCGCGGACTGCGCGGTACCGGCGGGCATCGACGTCGTCGACGCGCACGGACTCTTCGTCACGCCGGGACTGATCGATGCGCACGTGCACTTTTCGCAAACGGGCTGGTTCGACGGGCGTCCGGATGCGATCGATCTGCGCGCGCAGTATCCGTACGACAAAACGATCGCGGCGCTGAAGGCGTCGCCGGAGCGCTTCGCGCGCACGTATCTGTGTTCGGGAATCACGTCCGTGTTCGACGTCGGCGGATATCCGTGGACGCTGCAGCTCGCGGATCGCTTCGCGAAGAACACTCACGCACCGCACATCGCGGCCGCGGGTCCGCTGCTGTCGACGCTCGATCACTGGCTGAATCTCCCCGCCGAGCGGCAGTTCATTCATCTCAAGGACGACACCGCGCGCCGCACCGTGCAATACGTCGCGGCGCAAGGCGCGAAGGCGGTGAAGGTCTGGTACATCGTCAATCCCGATCTGCCGGTCGCGGCATCCGAGCCCGCCGTCACCACCGCGGGCGACGAGGCGCGCAAGCTAGGGCTGCCGCTCATCGTGCACGCGACGGGACTCGCGGAAGCGAAGGCGGCGCTGCGCGCGGGTGCGAAGCTGCTCGTGCACAGCGTCTCCGATGCGCCGGTGGACGACGAGCTCATCGCGCTGCTGAAGAAGAACGACGCGGTCCTCACGCCGACGCTGACCGTGCTGCGCGGCTACGTGCGCGGAGCCGAGGCGATCCTGAATCGCACGGCGCCGGCGATCGACGATCCGAACAAGTGCGTCGATCCCGCGACCATGGCGAAAGTCGCGGCGACGGCGACGCTCGATCCGTCGCTCGTCACCGCGGAGCGCATCCAACGCCGCGTCGATCGCATGAAGGCGACGGAGGCCATCGCCTCGCCGAACCTCAAGCGCCTCGTCGACGCCGGCGTCCCCATCGCCACCGGCACCGACGCCGGCAATCCGCTCACGCTGCACGGCCCCGCGATCTACGCGGAGCTCGATGCGATGCAGGCCGCGGGAATGACCCCGATGCAAGTGATCGTCGCGTCGACTGCCACCGCTGCTCGCGCGATGGGAATGAGCGAAGTCACCGGCACGATCGAGAAAGGCAAGGACGCGGACTTGCTGTTGCTGTCCGCCGATCCATCGAAGGATGTGGCGAACTTTCGCAAGATCAAGTTCGTCGTGCGCGGTGGCGTGATTCGGGGGATCGAAGAATTGAGTGCGTTGGCTCAACGGGATAACTGATTCATTCGCTTTTGCAGCGCATCGATCGAACGCTCATCGAGCGCGACATGCTTCGTCTCCCACTTTCCATTCCGCTGCTCGATCACACCGACCGACACCGGATAGTCGAACCGCCGCGGCCCCGCGCTCGCGGGATTGAAGTAGCGCACGCCGTTCACCACCTCGTCGTGCGGCAGATGGCTGTGGCCGAACACCACCACGTCCGCGGCCTCGCTGCGCAGCGAGCGCATCACGCGCGCCGCGGCCGCATGCGGCCGCGGAAGCACGTGCGTGAGCAGCACGCGCAAACCGCCGAAGGTCGCGCGGACGATGCCTTCGCCGGCGCCGTCATCGATGTTGCCTTCGACGAACGTCACCGGCGCCAGCTCGCGCAACGCATCGAGCACGTGCGCGCCTCCGACGTCGCCCGCGTGCACGATCGCATCGACCGAAGCGAACACGTCCGCGACGCGCGGATGCACGACGCCGTGGGTGTCGGAGATGATGCCGATCCGAAACCGCATACACTTACCGAGCCATCATGACACCGGCCACTCCCGACGATCCGCGCGCCACCTTCGAATACTTCAGCAACGAGTACGCGGAGGCGCTGCAGGCGTTTCAGGCGATCGAGACACAGGCGTCGACGCTCATGGTCATGGGTTACACCGGCGACCTCAAAAACTTTCTCGAGCAGTTCCTCGAAATGGCCACGCGCGCGCGCGATCAGGCGATCGAAAAGAACGAGAAGAATTTCGCGGAGTGGTTCGATGAGCTCGTGAAGAAAGCGGAGAACCTCCGGTCGGCGCTGCGGCGCTGACGATCACTCGCATGCTGCGCACGCTCGCACTCATCGCACTGGAGATCACGATGTCCACCGCCGCCCTGGCCGCCTCGCCCCCGCTCGACAAGAAGATCGATGACGCCGCCGCGCGTGTCGAGTCATCGGTGATCGCCTGCCGTCGCGACATTCACGAGCATCCGGAGCTCGGCAATCGCGAAGTGCGCACCTCCCAGCTCATCGCCGACAAACTCAAATCGCTCGGCATCGAAGTGAAGACGGGAGTCGCGCACACGGGAGTGATCGGACTGCTGCGCGGCGGCAAGCCGGGACGCGTGGTCGCTTTGCGCGCGGACATGGACGCGCTTCCCGTCGTCGAGCAGGTCGACGTGCCGTTCGCATCGAAGGTGCGCACGACGTACAACGGCCAGGAAGTCGGCGTCATGCACGCCTGCGGACACGACGCCCACGTCGCCATCCTCCTCGGCGTCGCCGAGGTGCTGGCGGGAGCGCGCGACGAACTGCCGGGCACCGTGAAGTTCGTGTTTCAGCCCGCGGAAGAAGGCGCGCCACAGGGCGAAGAAGGCGGCGCGGAGCTGATGGTGAAGGAAGGCGCGCTCGCGAATCCAAAGGTCGACGCGATCTTCGGACTGCACGTGACGTCACGCTTCGCGGTCGGCGAGATCGCGTACAAACCGGAAGGGATGATGGCGGCCGTCGACTCGTTCAAGATCGAGGTGAAGGGCAAGCAGACGCACGGCGCGTATCCGTGGCTCGGCGTCGATCCGATCGTCGTCGCCTCGCAAATCATCCTCGGACTGCAGACGATCACCAGCCGGCAGCTCAACTCG